>JAQGPI010000154.1 GCA_028293175.1 Verrucomicrobiaceae bacterium
GTGGATTTCAATGCCACGGGGGCATCAATCACAGCCCCGGTCGTTGCCGATGCGCTGGCTGTCACCGTAGAAAAGGTCACCAAGTTTCCCGCGTTAGTAGCTGTCACTTTGCCAGCCGTCATGTTAAGCCCGCCAGTCACTTCAAACTGCGCCGAGCCAATGTTTACCGTGCCTCCGTTGATGGTGACTGAACCGGTGACATCCGAGGAACTGGCATTGGCCGTGACCGCGGAGCTAACGAGGTTAAGCAAGCCATCGCTGTTGACAACCACGGTGCCTGTATCGGGAAGCTGGTTGGATCTCACTAATTCCGCCGAAACCGCATTCGCCGCACCTGTACCCGGCCCAATGACCAGCTTTGCCGCTGCTCCCAGGCTTAGCGAGACTGAGTTCAGCAGTATCCTGCCCGACTTGATGTTCATTGTGACTCCAGTAGAGGGGCAGGTACCCGTAAAGGTGAATGTGGCGGCGCCCACTTTGTTAAACGAGCCTACCCCCGTGAGCATACCAGCCCAGGAGTTGTCCGTATTGTCGCCGCCGAAAGTGAATGAGCCACCAAGAGTAAGTATCCCGGCGAAGGTGGAAGAACCGGAGGTCCCATCGCCCAAGTTGATGTTTCCCGATCCGGTAATGGTGGAGAAAGTTTCCACGTGGTTGTTAAGGTCTAACTGACCCGACTTAAGAATCGAAGGCAGCTTGTTGATGTCATTGAGAATCTGATTGTCTGCCAAGTCTCTCAATATGGCTGTATTGACAGCGTCGGCAGCATTGCCCAGGATCAATGCCCCAGGGATGGCCAGCCCCGTGGCGTTGTTCAGTTCTAGAGTCCCCCTATCCACCGTGGTGAGACCGGTGAAGGTATTTGCCGTGGCAGCGGTGATTCTCATTGTGCCGAAGTCACGTTTGATGATGCCCGCACCCACCACTGTTCCCTCTGCAATCACGCCATTGATGACGAACTCTGGTTGGACAAGGCCCTGTGCCACACTAAAAGAACGAGTGGCATTGTTGAGGGTCACCTTGCATATAATTTGAGACGGCGTGCCTGCTCCAGAAGTGGTGGCGGTGACATCGCTGTTGAGATTGACCACATCAAGATTGGCCTTGGTGCCTGTTCCCGAGATGGTGCCGCCCGCCATTGCCAGGCCGTCATTAACATTCAGCACCCCTGTCAGGGCATTCTGAGTCCCCAGGGTTATGGAAGCATCATTGAGCAACTGAAGCGGGTTGGCGCATGTCAGCGTGCCGCCCCCTAGGTCCACACTCGCACCGTCAATAACAAGATTATCCCTTGTCGTGAGATTGCCGTTGCCCAACGTCATCTTGCCTCCGCTGTTGATCGTCAATCCGCCCATTGTGTCCGTCACGCCGGCGACTTCCAGGGTGCCGTTTTTATTGACCAAGATTCCCGCGTCGTCGCCCAACACATCGTTTTGCATCAACCGCACAACCGCTGGCAGATCCAGTTCTGGAGGCACGGGTATCTTACCAACTGTGACGCTTTTCCCAATGGAAGTCTTACCAGCAGGTGAATCGAGCTTCAACGTTCCGCTAATGAAGTTAAAGTCCTGACTGAACAAAACATTATTTCCCGCTAAGACAACGGTACCGCCCGCAGCTTTTACATCCAGGTCGGTCGCGCCCGATATATCGGCGATGACATTAAAGGTTGAACCGGAGGAGATTTTCCATGTTTCCGTGGCCGACCCCGTCAGTTTGAATTTCAAAAACTGAGCCGCCGAACTGCTGCCGATGGTGACGGCACCCCCGCCGTCCACTCGAAGGCTTTGCGGTTTGTTCTCACTGTCTAACTGTGCTTGATCGCTGCTTACAGCAAGCTCGTGAGCAGCATTGTTATCGCCTAAAATGGTGAATCCACCCGTCTTAAAGTTAAGGAAATTCACCATCACCTTGATGTCGCAAATGGAAGTGAAATTGCTACCGCTCACAGCGCTATTGAATTCGACGATGGTTCCTCCCGCCTCGTCATCAAAGGGTCGGCCGCCCTGCCAGTTGCTGGCAGTGGACCACCTCATGTCGGTCGAGGGGGATACCGGGCCTTTCCAAACGTGAACATCCGCCATCGCCTGCTGGCTCAGAAAGGCCAGCACGAACAAAACAAGGCTAATGGAGATGCGTGGTAAATACATGGTCTTCATGGTGTGTTCACCCCGTAGGGTGGAGTGGTTTGCCCGATCACACCCGATTGCCTGAAAAAAAGCAATCCAATTCCTGTGCAAAACCCCGATTTCAGGCCACCTAGCCTTCTTCAGCTTGCTGTTCCAACAGGATGGCTGCGCCCCGCCAACATTGCATTGGCTGCCCGTGATCGGTGATTTTGACATGCCTCTTCGGACCTTGTGAAGGTCCCTGTGTTCAATTTCCTCCCATTAAAGCCCCTGGGCTTCCCCCGTTTGTAATCTCTGTGCTCCAAGCGTGACCAACCCCTTCCCTACCTTTTGGCTGGCTTTCCCTCTCATCCGTGATTTCTTCGCGGCCCGTTTTTACCCCTGCATGAAAAAAATCGTTCTCGCTTACTCCGGTGGTCTCGACACCTCCGTCCTGATGTCCTGGATCAAAGACACCTACAAGGCTGAGGTGATCGGCTTCTGTGCGAACATCGGCCAGGAGGAAGAACTCAAGGGCCTGGAGCGCAAGGCGAAGAAGACGGGAGCCTCAAAGATTTACATCGACGATCTACAGGAAGAATTCGCTAAGGATTTCATTTTTCCAATGATTCAGGCCGGTGCCGTCTATGAAGGCGAGTACTTCCTAGGCACAAGCATCGCGCGTCCGCTCATTGCCAAGCGCATGGTGGAAATCGCCAAGGCCGAAGGTGCGACCGCCATCGCCCACGGTGCCACTGGCAAGGGCAATGACCAGGTGCGTTTCGAACTGACCACCGCTGCCCTGGCTCCAGAACTGGAAATCATCGCCCCCTGGCGGGATGAGCGGTTCCGCGCGCAATTCCCCGGTCGCGCTGAAATGATTGCCTACTGCGAAGAAAAGCAGATTCCCGTGCAGGCGAGCGCCAAGAAGCCCTTCTCCATGGACCGCAATCTCCTGCACATCTCCTATGAGGCGGGTATCCTGGAAGATCCCTGGTTCGATGCGGGGGACCTCAAGTACCGCGACTATTTCACCACGCTCTCCGTCTTCCCCGAAGACGCTCCAGACAAGCCAACCTATGTGGAGCTGGAATTCAAGGATGGCAACTGCATCGCTGTGAACGGCAAGGAACTGAGCCCCCTGGGCGTCATGCGCACGCTGAACAAGCTAGGCGGCAAGCACGGCGTGGGCCGTGTGGACATGGTGGAAAACCGCTTCGTGGGCATGAAGAGCCGCGGCGTGTACGAGACCCCTGGGGGCGCGATCCTGCAATTTGCCCATCGCCAGATGGAAAGTCTGACAATGGACCGCGAAGTGATGCACCTGCGCGACAGCTTGATTCCGAAGTACGCCACCCTCGTATACAACGGCTTCTGGTACGCGCCAGAGCGCCTCGCCCTCCAGGCCCTGGTGACCGAAAGCCAACAGAAGGTGACTGGCACGGTGCGCGTAAAACTTTACAAGGGCGGTATCCACGCCGCTGGCCGCAAGAGCAAATTTAGCCTCTACCGCGCCGATGTGGCAACGATGGAAGCCGACCCAAGCAACGCCTACAACCAGGACGATGCCACGGGTTTCATCCGCCTCAACGCCCTGCGCCTGAAGACCGGCGCTCTGCGCGACAAGCGAAGGTAAAAAGCGGATAAGAGGCTAAGAAAGAGAGGTGATCTGTACTCAACAAACTTGGTCCGCTCCCCTTTCCCATTCCTCCTATTGTTCTATCCCTCCATTCAGAACCGTTGCCTGCGCCCCGCATCCGGCTTAGGCTTTACTCATGCAATGGAAGGACAGATGCCGTATCCTGCGTTGGCGCTCCGTAGAGGAGACCGACACGGAAGCGACGTGGCTAAGCCAGGACCTCCGGCGCGAGGCCACCCTGGCCACTGCTGAGCGCAAGCCCTTCCTGCTCCAGCGGGCAGACTGGCTCGAGCGGCGCTACATCGCGCCCGGTACCACCTTGCGGAAACTGATTGAAGGCCTGCGCGTCCCGGAGGTGCCGGGCTACATTGGCACGGTGGGCTGGGCGCTGGCGCTCGCCACCGGCTACCTCCTTACCGAGCTGGGCAATGAAGCCCAAATCAATCTGCTGGCGGTGCCTCTGTTGGGTATTCTCATCTGGAATGCGGTGGTGATGCTCACGAGCGTGGTCATCGAATGCAAGGGCGACGAGGGCATCGTGCCAAGCTGGTTGCGATGGAAGTTGGCCGAGGACAACAAGGCGGACGCGGCAATAGAGAAACTGAAATTCCACTTTCATGAACGAGCCGAGCCTGCGGCGATGGCTCGGCTGAAGGCCGGTGCGCGTGCCTGGCTGCACATTGGCGCGGCCTTGCTGGCGCTGGGCAGCATCGCGGGCATGTACGCCAAAGGCTGGGCTAAGGAATATCGGGCCGTGTGGGAAAGCACGCTGCTGGATGAGTCGTCGGCGGAGACTTTTTTTAAAGTCGTGTACGGCCCGGCTTCCTCAGTCTTCAAGGTCCGCATTCCGCTGGAGGAAGTGAAGCCGATGCACAAGACCTCCGGCCGCGATGTGGAGCCCAGCGAGGCCCTGCCCTGGATTCATTTGTACGCGGGGACGCTAGCGTTGCTTGTCATTCTGCCACGCACCTTGCTGGCGGGTATCGCCCTGTGGCGTGGAAGACAGAGGACTGAGAAGCATTGGAAGACACTCGATTGGCCCGGCTATGAGGCAAGGCTGCTGCGCGCCATCGAAGGCGGCGGCGAGCAGATCACGGTGCTCGTCCATGGCTGGCGGGCCGGTGAGGAACCACGTGACCGCTGGAGCGCCCTCATCCGTGAAAGGGTGGGTGGTCAGGCACGGCTCGAATTCTCCACCCTGCCCACAGGAGACGAAGACGAATTCGTTGTCTCATGGAACCCGTTGAACACCACCGTGGTGGTTGTCTTCAACGCAGCGACTACGCCCGAGGTGGAAGTTCAAGGCACGCTGGTGGTGGAACTGCAATCCAGGCTTCGCAAAAGCATTGCCGGCGGCCGGCTGCTAGCTTTCGTGGACTCCCGCTCCTTGCGCGAACGCCGCTCCGGCGACTCTCTCAACCAGAGGATAAAACTCTGGGAAGATACCCTGCGATTGGGCACGGATGGAGTGATCGTGGCGTGAAGAAATCCGCCTCCAAATCGCTCCTCACCCGTACCTACAACTCACCCCTTTAATTACCTTGCCTCCTTTCACCTTTAGCCTCATTTCCCACACCAATGCGGGCAAGACCACTCTCGCCCGCACTCTGCTGCGCCGCGATGTAGGCGAGGTGAAAGATGCGCCGCATGTGACGCTGCAAAATGAATCGCACACGCTGCTGGAAGCCAACGGCGAGGTGCTGCGGCTGTGGGACACGCCGGGGTTTGGTGATACTGGCCGCTTGATCAAACGCCTCAAGCAAGAGAAGAACAAGCTGCTGTGGCTGCTGGCGCAAACTTGGGACCGCTTCGCGGACAAGCCGCTGTGGTGCAGCCAGCAGGCGCTCAAAAATGTGCGTGAAGAGGCCGATGTGGTGCTCTATCTGATCAACGCCGGCGAACCGCCGGGGGGCGCTGCCTATGTCGATCAGGAAATGGAAATCCTGGGCTGGCTGGGCAAGCCAGTCCTGGCGCTGTTGAATCAAACCGGGCCACCCCGCCCTGCTTCTGAAGAGGTCGCCGAAGTTGATGCCTGGCGCGCGGAACTGGCGCGTTTCGAGACCGTGCGCGGCGTGCTCACCCTTGATGCCTTTGCGCGCTGCTGGGTACAGGAAGACCACTTGATGGATGTGATTGCTGGCGTCGTCACCGATGGGGGCCGCAAGGAGGTTTTTGCCTCCCTGCAAAAGGCCTGGTGCAACCGCAACATGCAGGTCTTCGCCCAGTCAATGACCAAGCTGGCGGAACTGCTGACGGCTAGCGTGCTCGATGGCGCGGAGGTGAAGCCGCAGAACAGTTTTCACACGGCTTTCAAGCTCATGGCAGGTAAGGTCACTTCCCTTCTGCCAGGAGCAATGCGCGACAAGATTGAGCTCGATCCCGAGCTGGCCGCTGCCCGCGAAACCATGGTGAAGGCGCTGGCGGAACGCACCGCGAAGGCGACTAACGAACTCATCAGCCTCCACAGCCTGGAAGGCGAATCCGGCAGCCGACTGTTAGAGGTTTCGCAGGACCATTTCAAGACTCCGGAAAGGGTGAACGAAAGCATCTGGGGAGCGATGGCTGGGGTGGCTGCCGGGGCAATGACGGGCCTGTGGGCAGACCTTCACGCAGGCGGCTTCACACTCGGCGGCGGCGTCATTCTTGGCGGCATCGGCGGCGGTATGACTGCCTATGCGCTGGCCAAGGGATACAATCTCGTGCGCGGCGAAGATTCACGCGTTCACTGGTCGCGCGATCACTTCCGGGAGCAGGTACGGCTGGCGCTGCTCTGCTACCTAGCCGTGGCCCACTTTGGCCGTGGCCGCGGTGAATGGCAAGAAAGCTCCGTGCCACAAGTGTGGGACGAAGCGGTGAAGGCTGTGATCGATCACAACCAGTCGGCCTGGGATCACGTTTGGAAGCTCGCTGTCGAGAAAGGTGGCATGCCGGATGCCGTCCATCGCGAAATGTCACGACTGCTGCACGACAACACGATTGCGGTGCTGAGACGGCTTTATCCGACGGTTAAAATCGCGGGATGATTTCATCCCAGGACTTGAGACCTGTAATTGGTAGCAATCCCTTCGCCGCTTCATCCCACCCCGGAGTCCCGGCCTTCTGGAACAAATCGTAGATTTGCTTCCTCTCGAACGGATCTGCGATGGAGCCGGGCTTGTTGCGCCACAGGCCCAAATGCAGGCCGCCTTCCTGGGAATGATCGACATGGCGGTGGTAAATGAAGGCGTCAATCGGCAAGCGCTGGCACTTCTCCCAGGCATAAGCATAAGCGGCGGCCTGAACTTGTTCACCATCTGGTGCCGCCGGGGTATGGAAGCCTTGTTCGCTGAGGATGATATGGCGCGGCTTGCCCTCGAACAACAGCTCCGGTTTCTCCAGATGACGGCATAGGACTTCGAGATTCTTGAAGGTGACCTTGGGCGTGTTGTCATCAAAGGTCTCGCTCTTGTCCGCCCACACGCGCGGGTTGCCCAGATCCTCAGGGTAAGGATGATGCGCCACGTTCCAACCGAAGCCGCCCCGGGCCCTGGCGATGCGCGCGAACGCATCCAGGAAGTCGCGGCCGGGCAGCGCCTCCTGCGCGCTGATACCGCCCATGCTGATGCGCCAATGATGATCGAAGGACACGTACACTCGCGCATTCGCCAGTGCCTTGTGTACGGCTTCATTGGCTATGCGCACCGCCTTCTCATGCTCGGAGGCAACCTCCTCCAAACTGGCGCTGCCCATGTTGTACCACATCCAGTGGGAGTTCACTTCGTTGCCAATGATCCAGCCCCAAACCTTGCCATGCTCCGCCTCGCGCCCGCTCCAGTGATCAGCGAGAAATTCCATCACCGCTCGGTACCAGCGCAGGCCCTCAGGGGCGGCTGTATTAAAGGCCGCGATGCTGTACTTGCCGTCTGCCCTGGCTTTAGGATGAAGTAGGATAGTGTCCCTCCCCTTATCCTTAGTGGGATAGGCGAGGATAATGGCATACACTACCACGCCAGCATCGGACAGCGGCCGCACTTGGGCATCCAGCGAGCGCAGATAGTTCGCGTTGAAGGCAAACTCTTCGCCCTCGCACGTCCAACGCGGATTGCCGGGGCTTTTGCCCAGGTCCATCAGACCTCCAAGGTTAACGTTGATCCCGGCATGATGAATGCCCAGCTTCAGCGCATCATCCGCCATCTGCACTTGCAGGCCCTTGATGTCCGGCGGCATAGGAAAGGGCGAGGCATCAGCGGCGCGGGCCGCATGCATCAAGGGAATCATTGCCAGCAAGGCAAGGCTGCGCAGAATGGAAATCATGAGCGAGGAGAAAGTGGAAGAAGAACCGCGTTGTGAGAAGGGCGGCAGCCTTGATGCACAACGCTTCGGGGGCCAATGGATTTGCGACGAATGCTATGCAGAGTGCAGCGCGTGTTGTGCGGATGAGGAATAGCTTCTCAAAGCCCAAACGCAAAACAGCCGGGTCCTTGCGAACCCGGCTGCTGAGATTGGTCAAAAGATCACAGGCATTGCCTGCGCTCGTTGGTTAGGCGGCGGTCTTGGCTGCCTCGCGCTTCTGGCCGAGGGCGGCCTTGGCCTTCTCAACGATCGCAGCGAAGGCGGCGGAATCGGTGATGGCAAGATCAGAAAGCACCTTGCGGTCGATCTCGATCGAGGCGGCTTTCATTCCTTCCATGAAGCGACTGTAGGACAGGCCCAGGGTGCGGGTGACGGAATTGATGCGCTGGGTCCAAAGGCGGCGGAAGAGGCGCTTACGCACCTTACGGTCGCGGAAGGCATAGGTCATCGCTTTGCGGACCGCATCTTTCGCATAGCGGTAGTGCGTGGAACGGAATCCGCGGTATCCTTTGGCCTTGTTAAGGACGCGCTTGCGACGTGCGCGACTGGCCGGGCTGTTGGTGGCTCTTGACATTGACTTTTATCTCCTGATCTGGCTGTTGGTTTTGTTAGCGACGTTCCTCCTCACCGGATCGAAGGCCCACGAAGGAGCCAGGCGGAACGCCGTTGGCTGCATAAAGCAACCGCACGGAACTTGGGGATCAACCCCAAGGCATGTTGGTCTTGATGGCCCACACATCCGTCTTGTCCACGAGCACGCTCTTGCCCAAGCTGCGCTTGCGCTTACGGCTCTTGTTTTCAAGCAAATGGCGCTTGCCTTGACGGCGGCGCATCACCTTGCCTGTGCCGGTGATCTTGAACCGCTTGGAGACGGCTTTGCGTGTTTTTGCTAGTCCTGGTTTTTTCGACATAGGGGCGGCGACTGTAGAGGAAGCAGACCGATGGGCAAGCCCTTTTTCACAAGGTGGCAAAGCAATTTTTGTTACCCGAGTAACCTGTTATTAACAGTTATTCCCAAAAATGGGACGCAATAATATCCGTATTTGCAGAAATTAAAGTTTGCTAAACTAAATAGGTTTGATACAAACCAGAGCAGCCTGCACTCCCACGCCATGTCCACCCGCACCAGCTCCCCTACGACCCTTGGTACGACTGAGAGCGGTTCACCTCCCGACGAGGTAGAACAGCTCAAATTGGCCAATCATTACCTCCGAGTAGCCCTCGATCAGGTTAAAGAAGGAGTCATCATGCTCGACGCTGGTCCGCTCGACGGCACAGGCCCGCGTGTCCTATATAGTAACGTGCCCATCGCCTGCCAAGTAGGCGTGGAGCCCGGCAAAGGTCTGCGCGGCCTGCATTTGTGCGATCTGGTGGGCAATGAGCGCGATGCTGTTGCCCTGCTCGGCGCTCTGAAGGATGCCGCTAATGGCGGTGCTGCCGAATGCCAGGCGCAAATCCAAACTTTCTATAGCCGAGGCTCTCAGTACTGCCGCTGGCGGGTGAAGGCGCTGCACAACAGCATGAAGCGCCTGCTGAACTTCACCATCACGGTGGAGCCCATTCAGAACGAATTTTCGGTGCACACCACGGCTCAAACCCCTGCCTCGAAGGCGGAGGACCTGGAAGCGCAGAACGAGCGGCTACGCATCGAAAATCTGGCTGCCATGGCCCAGGGCATCGCCCACGACGTCAACAATCTCCTGGGCCCCATCACTGCGCAGCTCTCGCTTGTAATCCCCCAGCTTGCCAAGGAAACCGAACTGGCGCAAACGCTGGACATGGTACTCACTGCCGTGCGCCGAGCCAAGCAGTTTACTACACAGGTGGTGAAGTCCGCCAAGGCCAAGCACACCATCCGCCAGCCTTCGGACGTTGCTGAAATCATCAAGGAAACGGTGCGGCTTGCCCAGGCAGGCTCGAACGTGCAGGTGCGCATTCATACGCCGCCCGATCTGCAGCCGGCGATGGCCGATCCAGTGAAGGTCACGCAAGTGCTACAAAACTTGGTGATGAACGGCATCCAGGCCATGCCTAACGGGGGCTTTATGGACGTGGAGGCACGCGATGCCGACATCCGCCTAGGCCAGGAAAACCATCTCAAGCCCGGTCGCTATGTGCAAGTAACAGTGCGCGACCGCGGCGCAGGCATCAGTGCTGACAACATGCTGCGTCTATTTAAAGAGAGCTTCACCACCAAAGCGGATGGCAACGGCATAGGTCTCACCACCTGCAAGCGTTTCATCGAGGAGCACGAGGGCATCATCTGCGTGGAGTCGACGGTGAATGTGGGCACGGAATTCCGTTTCTATCTTCCCGTGGCTTCCAAGCCAGTAGAGAAGCCTGTCGCGCCAAAGGAATCGCGTTCTCTCCAGCAAGGAGCCGGTGCCGTGATGATCGTGGATGATGAAGACCAGATCCGCCGCGTGGCTGCCTGGATTCTCAAGCGCTGCGGTTACACGGTCTATGAAAGCAGCAGCGGAGAGGCCGCTTTGAAGACCTACCAGAGCATGGCCCGTGCGGGTCGTCCGCTCGACCTCGTGCTCATGGATCTCACGCTCAAGGGCGGCATGGGCGGTCTGGAAACGGCCCGCGAGCTGTGGAAGTTCGATCAGTCGGCCAAGATCATCGTCTCCAGCGGCAGCGTCGCTGAAGAAGTGCAGCTTGGTTTCCTCGACCAGGGCTTCTTCGCCATCCTGCCGAAGCCCTATGAAGCCACCGAGCTCTCGGATGCAGTGTATGCGGCCGTGATGGCCGGTGATGCGGTGGCGGCTTAGACGTAATCCGCGACCCCGATCACGACTTGAGCTAGGCCGCGACCCCGAACCACGGCTTCAGTTAGATTCGCCATAAAGTGACGAACATCGGTAACTTAGAGGCACAGGCACCGATTAGGAAGTTCATTCTCCCTCCCTTACTTCTTGAGCAGAGTCTCAACGCACGGGAACTTCTTTCCCAAGCAAGAACTCACACTTCCCTTTGCCGCGCTGTGAGGGGACAGTTCCATCTGCCCCAGCTTAATCGAAAGATAATCCATCAGCTCATCCACCGCTTCCATCTGAGCATTGGAAGGAGCCTGCTCATTGAAATCACCTACCAGACAGACACTGACGCAGGAAGAGGCATCACCTGCTTGCGCCCAGCGGCGGCTCGTTTCAATCAAGCCGTCCTGCGCTCCGGCACCGTTGCCAATGATGAAGTGATAGTTCGATCCCTGCTCCATGCCGCGTACTGAGACATCGTACCGATCCATGAGTTTTGCATTGCCATGGCTTGACCCGCTGCCGTGCAGCACGATCCGCTGCCAATCACGATGCTGCGCCAAGCTGGCATCGACTTGAGCGCGCACAGCGGGGCTCAAATGCTTCCAGGCTGTCCGTGGTGCACTGAAATTCACTGCGGCCGCAGCCGTTGGAGACACTACCGCATTCTTCATGGGCACCTTATTAATATCAGGTACGCGGAACTGCGGTGTATGGGTGGCTGCGGCTGAGGGCTCAAACTTCAGGCGATGGAAAGCGGAGGAATCCGTGAGGCCGCTGGCGGAAAGCAAGGGGATGATGGAGGCCATGTGTGCTCCTGATCCCTGCTCGGCAGGTGCGCCTGCCATCCAGCGGATCACGAGGCAGATCGCCAGTCCAGGAAGACCACCCACCAGCAACTGGGCTAGCCAGCGCAAAGGCACACAATCCTGCCAGCCGGAATCTGAGCAATTCCGGACGTATGCAGTCATTCTGGCAGGTATGCGGAGCATCGTCTTCTCCGATCTTAGTTCGGATGTGCTGATTATCCACAGAAATTATGCTCTGTGCCAGCCATTTCGTTTGTCACTCCCGCTTTTTTCCGCTCGTATAGCCGCCGTGATTTGGGTTCTAACGGCGGGCTTTGGCGACGGCCATAATACGGCGGCAAGATGCATTGCGGAGGCCCTGCGGGAGACAGGTCCAGATGAGGAGACGTTGGTCGCCGATCTCGTGGGCGAGGTGCATCCCCTGCTCGCCAGCGTTTTGAAGTCCGGCTACCAAGTGGCTATCATCCGCTTCCCCTCCATCTGGCGGGCCATCTACGACCGACTCGCAAAACCCAATGCCGGCGCTTCATCCATGAAGTATTTGGAGCCCCTGCTTGCCGCGATGGCGGCCCGCCTCAGAACACACCGGCCCAGGGCCATCGTCAGCACCTATCCGCTTTATGCCGGTCTGGTGCAGGCATTGAAGGCCAAAGGCATCTTCGTGCCGCCGCTGGTTACGGTGATTACCGACTCCGTCTCCGTGCATCCCGTTTGGATGATGGCCCCCAGCGACCTCTATTTGGTGGCGGATAAGGAAACCCGCGAGGTAGTGGTGCGGCAGTACGGCATTCCTGAAGCCAAAGTGCAGGTGACCGGTTTTCCGGTGAGCCTTGATTTCAGGCACCCGCCACCCATCCCAACGGACGACGGTGCCACACATCGTGTGCTCTATTTCCCCTCCACCCCCGCCAGCCATGTGGCACAGACTCTGGCGGCCCTGCGCCCGCAGTTGATAGACGGCGTAAAACTGACCATGCCGGTGGGCAAGCACGGCTCCCGCCTATATCACACCACCCGGCGTTTCGCCGACGCCAATCCCAACGCCCGCTTTGAACTGGTCGGCTGGACGAATCGCATCCCCGAACTGCTGCAGACCCACGACGTATTGATCACTAAGGCCGGTGGCGCCATCCTGCATGAGGTTCTCGCTGCACGCATTCCACCAGTGATAGATTACGTGGTGCCCGGGCAGGAGGAAGGCAATGCCGCCATGCTGCTGGACAACCAATGCGGCCTGCGTTCGCACTCGCCGCAGGAAACCGCCGATTGTGTGCGCCGCCTGCTGGAGAACCAAGGTGTATTGGGCACGACCATGCGTGAAAACATGCGCCCCTTGAGCATGCCGGATGCCGCTTCACGCGCCGCCCAGGCCGTGCTTGCCGCCGCGACGAAGCAAGCGCCCATTCTATGATGGCGCGCGCGATGGAAACCCGCTAGGATCGACGCGATGAAAATGCTTTACCTTTCTGTGACGCTAATGCTCGCCCTGCTGGGAGCTACAGCCTACCTCGCCATGCAAGCCCGCGACGAAGCAGTGAAGGCCAATGTAAAAATGGACCTGTTCACCCAGCAACAACGGGCAGTGGCAGCCCAGAATGCTGCGGCTCAAAGTGCTGAGGTCCAAATGCCGCCCGAAGCGCCGGTCGCAGTCGCCAGCGCCCCTGCAACCAAGCCCTCGGCTCCCGCTGGATCGGCCCCCAGTCCGGTTACGGCTGCTGCCAACGCTACCAGCGCACCGGCCGGAAGCCCTTCCACTCTTAACGCAACGCCCGCCCCTGTCGAGGCACCACTGACGCCTGCCCAGCGTCTCGTGAAGAGTTCGCCCTCCATTGCCAAAGTGAAAGAATTTGTTTCCGACCAGGGCTTCGTGGTTCTTTCCTCAGGATCGAAGCAGGGACTC
>JAQGPI010000173.1 GCA_028293175.1 Verrucomicrobiaceae bacterium
ACCTCCGGAGCCATCTGCACCTTGTAGGCTTCCAGCGTTTTCTTCGTCGTGTCGATGACAGTCACGCGCTCGGCTTCGGCCTTGTCGATGAAGGGCTTTTGCTCGGCTTCCTTGGCGGCAAGCTGCACGGCGAGCGCCTTGTTCTCTGCATCCATGCCGTGCATCGAGGCCAGGGCGGCGTCGATTTCCTTGGGAGTTGCGGGACGGTTCAGGATGCGCACGAAGATCTCATCGACCAGCTTGCGGTCATCCCTGATGTCAGCGGTCAGCTTGGCGATGGCGTTCTTCGGATCACTGATCGCATCACCGACTGTAGGGCCGGACATGAGGGCCATCACGGGGCCGAGGTTCACATCATTGTTGCGTTCACACTCGCATACGCTCTCGCGCACCGGGCGGCCGAAATTGCCAAGGAAGCCATCGGGCAGCTTCACTTGCGCATCAGCGAGCTGGGCCGCGCGGGTGCCCGGGGCGACGCCAGGAATGTTCGGCGCCGAACCGGTGACGGCATGCACGGCATCGAAGAGCACTTCAGCAGGCAGGCGGCGGGCCTTGGCATGGCTGTAGTTGATCTTGTCGTCCTCGTTCCACTTGTTGGTTTCAATGGCGAGCTGGTAGGTGCGGCTCTGGCAAATCGTACGCATGAGGTGGCGCACATTGAAGCCGCTCTGCACGAATTCGTTTGTGAGATACTGTAGCAACTCAGGGTTGGTGGCCGGGTTGCCCGCGCGGATGTCATCCAGCGGCTCGATCACGCCGGTGCCGGTGAGGTAGCCCCAGATGCGGTTGGCATAGCTCATGGCAAAGAAGTCGTTCTCGGGCGAGGTCAGCCAGGTGGCAAACTGCTCGCGACGGGTCTTGGCATTCGTCGGCCCGAGGTCCTTATGGAAGGGCAAGGTGGCGGGCGCGACCTGGCTGGTGCGCAGGTGCATCACATCGCCGGTGGGCTTGTCGGAAACGATTTCAAACAGGGCCTTGGCACCTTCCACAGCCGTGCCACCGATGGTCGCACCGTTGCTGGCCGGGTCGGCCTTGAGGTCCACTTGGCCAAAGAAGGCTGCGGTCTGGTAGTACTGATCCTGCGTCCAGCGCTCGAAGGGATGATCGTGGCACTTGTTGCAGTTGAAGCGCGTGGCCAGGAACAGATGCGTGGTGTTCTCCATGATCTCCGTGGGATCACGCAGCGTCTTGAAATAACTGGCCGGCGGGTTCTCCTTGTTGGAACCCGTAGCTGTCATGATGCGGTAGGCGAAGCGGTCATAGGGCGTGTTGTCCTGCACCTGCTGGCGAATCCAGGTACGCAACGAAAGCGCGCCCTCGGCACCGAGGAACTTGCTGTTCACTTGCAGCATGTCCGCCCACTTGTTGGCCCAATGATCGACAAAGGCATCGCTGCCGATGAGCTGGTCCATCAGTTCAGTGCGCTTCAGCTTCTGCTCGCGCGGATCAGCCATGAAGCGGCGCACATCTTCCGCGCTCGGCGGCAAGCCGGTGAGGTCGATGGTGATGCGGCGCATGTAATCCGCATCGTTGCAGACCTCGCTGGGCTCGATCTTCATGCGCTTCCACTTCTGCGCCACCAGCTCATCGATCTTGTTGTACTTCGCGGGCTCCTTCCACACGAAGGCCGAGCGGTCGCCCATCACCGTCACAGTGGTGGCGGCGTAGTTGCCTTCAAAACGCGCAAGCACGGGTGCCTCGCCACGGCGCACGGTAGTGCCCAGGCCCTTCTTGTCGGTCTCAAGCACCTCGGTATTACCGCTGTCGAGGAAGGCTTCGGCGGTAACGTCGCGCACATAGCCATCGGCATAGGTGGCGATCACGCGAAGCTGCTGGCGCGCGCCAATCTTTTCAATCACGGGGTTCTTCGGGAAGAGCTCAATGCGGCTCACGCGCGGCGTGGTGTTGTCGAGCTTGGCACCGTTGCGGATCCAGGCCTTCAGCGTCTCATAGTACATCTCGCCGGGCACGCTGAGCTGACCGCCTTCATGTGGCACGGAACCGCTGGCCTTGAGCAGCATCAAGGAGTGCTCGGGCGAG
The DNA here is from genome assembly GCA_028293175.1 of Verrucomicrobiaceae bacterium. Classification (GTDB taxonomy): domain Bacteria; phylum Verrucomicrobiota; class Verrucomicrobiia; order Verrucomicrobiales; family Verrucomicrobiaceae; genus CAINXC01. Next base: position 2,041 of record JAQGPI010000173.1, read on the forward strand.
GCGACATTGACGCGGCGCGAGGCCAGTTCATCGGTAAAAGCCAGCACATCATAAATCGGATCATAACCGCGCAGGCTCAGCTTGAAGCCGTTCTTGCCTTCCTTCGAGCCGTGGCAGGTACCAGCGTTGCAACCCATCTTTGCCACGATGGGCATGATGTCGCGCACGTAGTCAGGATGGAAAGCCACATCCATTCCGGAGACCTCCACAGGCACCTTGGCGGACTTGCCTTGGAACTCGATTTGCAGGCTGGCCTTGCCGTCTTTTTCCGGCCGCACCATGCCGCGCTTGTTCAAGATCACTGAGTCGCCTGTTAGGCTGATCTTGGCCATGCGGGTGACATCGGCGCGGGTGCCGTCGGTCATCGTCGCGGTGATCAGGAGCTGGGAATATTCCGTGGCCTTAACGATCTTCACGGCGGCGGGCTGCACTTCCAGAGAAGCGACCACAGAGCCCTTGGGCAGTTCTTCAATGAAATCATCTTTCTTGGCATCAATGCGTACCGTGTCATCCACGATCACATCACTGGCGGCGAGTTCTTCCTTCTTCGCCAGTGGCACGCTGAGGAATTCCTTGGCAATCTTGCCCGTGGCAGCATCAATCAAGCGCAGCTTGCCATCGGCTCCGGCGCTGGCAACCGTCTTGCCATCGGGGCTGAAGCTCACCGCATAAACGCCGCTGTTGGGGATCTCCAGGGTGTTGAGGAGCTTAACGTCCTTGGTCACGTACTCATCGAGTTCCGGGCCCTTGCCGCTGACGGTTTCGACAATCTTCTTCACCGCCTCCGGCAGCGCGCCGTCGTAGTCTGAGGAGTAAATGTTCACCGTGCCGCCGAAGTCATGGCTGGAGGCACAGACGATGCGCTTGCCATCAGGTGCAAAATCGACGCTGAAGATGCGGCCCTGCATCGCAGGGAACTTGCGGATGAGATTCGCGTTGTCGCCAATCACACGCTTGGTGATGCGCTCCAGGCGATAGATTTGCGGTACGCCGTCGGAACCGCCCACAAGCACTTCGTCGCGCAGCGGATGGCGGGCCAGCGTCTGCACGCCGCCCTTCAGCGCACCGGGGGTGATCGAGGTGATATTATCAATGAAGCGCTGGGTGGCCACTTCCGTCAGTTTCACCGCCATGTCGCGGCTGCACGACACGAGATGCTTGCCATCCACGCCCCACACGGTGTCCAGCACCCAGTCGCTGTGGCCGCCCATGAACAGCACCTGCTTGCCATTGCTGGCATCAATGCCGCGCACCGTGTTATCCGCGCAGCCGATGGCGATGAATTTGCCATCCGGCGACCAGCTTGCGCCATACAGTGTATCAAACGTGTAGGGCACCGAGAGCTCCAGCTTCCGCTTCTCCACATCCCACACCTGCAGCTCGCCTACTCGGGCCGGGCTGCCACCAGCGATGGCCAGCTTCTTGCCATCGGGCGAGAAGACCACCTTCTGAATGCGCTCGGCCAGACCTACTAGACGCGCTGCAATGCCGCTGCCATCGGCCTTGTGGATGATCGCCTCATGGTAACCGGCGACCGCGATGAACTTGCCATCTGGCGAGTAATCAATGGAAGTGATGAGCGGCGCGGTCACATACACCGGCGGCTTGTCCATGCTGTACTCCGCCTTGGCCGAGGCAGGCGTGTCGTCTTTCGCGCCTTCCTTGATCCAGCGGCTGATCAGCGCCACCTGTGTATCGTGCAAAGGGTCCGCCTTTTGCGGCATTTCCACCTTGCCGTCGTGCGGAGTGATGAGCTTGATCACGTTCGATTCTTCCGGTTTACCCGGCACAATCGCGTGACCGTCCTCGCCGCCTTTGAGCAGCGAAGCGAAGTCCGTCATGATGTAATCGCCCTTTGCTTTTGCCGGTTGATGGCACCCGTGACACTGCCCCTGGAGGATCGGACGAATCTGTTTGTAAAAACTAACCGGAGCGTTGGGATCGATCACTTCCACCTTTTTGGGCGGAGCCGCGAGGGTCATGCCGGTGACCGCGAAAGCGAGGCATGGAACAAGGCGAGAAAGAGCGTGGAACGTTGATTTCATAAGGAACGGACGGGGGTGAGGCCTGTGCAAAACACATGCCCTCAAGGCTCGATGGAAGAGGCCAAACCAGGGGCGGGAGGATAATACGTCCGTACCAGGGGGATTTATCCGTTTGTCGGGAAGGGGGAGCCTGCCCGTCACCCAGTCGGCACAAAAAATCCCAAGCTTTCAGGCTTGGGGCTCGCGAAACGCTGAGCTTCTCGTCCTAATTTTGCGGTGGGCCGTTCCGCCCCTCACCTCTTATCCTCTCCCGCCGGTAGAGGACGATCACTATGGGCTACTCAAAAGCACAAAGGCTTGAACAAAAGCAAGACAATCTTCCTCTCCCGGCGGGAGAGGATAAGAGGTGAGGGGCGGATGGCCCACCGCACTGAGGCTTTTTACAGATTCGTTTTAAACTGCTTCTGCTAGCTCAGAAACGAGCAGACGTACTGGCAGATGCCCTGGCTCACGGCGATGGTGAAGCCGCTCTTCGCTGGCACGTCAAAGTAGGTGCCGGCGGCGTAGGTCTTCTTTTCGCCCTGGCCGTCGAGCTGCACTTCGCATTCGCCCTCGCTGATTTCCATGCGCTCCGCTGCTTCGGTGCCGAAATGGTAGCTGCCAGGGTAGATCAGGCCCAGTGTCTTCTTGGACTCATCGGCAAACAGGATGCTGTGGGAGACCACCTTGCCATCGAAATACACATTCGCTTTCGCGACCGCCGTGACGTTTGAGAACTGCATAAGGCGCGGAGCATTGCCCGGGTGCTGGCGAGCAGCAAGATCAAATGACGAAACCCGAATGACGAATGAGGAATGCCGGGGCATGATGATGCTACTCTGGGCCAATCCAAGGGATCCCCTTTTCGTCATTCGCCATTCGAGTTTCGTCATTTTTTCTCATGGGCGTCATCGCCAACAATCCACGCTTCACCATCCTCGCGGAGACCGACGACTACATCGTCGTGAGCAAACCCGCGCCGTTGAAGGTTCACCCGAGCTCACCCGATGGCGCGCCGACGTTGTACGATGAGCTGCGCGGCCTGCTGGCGTATGAACTGCTATTCGGCGGCCAGATCTCCATCATCAACCGGCTGGACCGTGAAACCAGCGGTGTGACGCTAGTAGCGAAGACGCAGGAAACGGCGCGGCGCTTCGGCATGGCGATGATGGCGCACAAGTTTCATAAGACCTATCAGGCGATCGTTCACGGCTGGCCGGAGTGGGAAGAGCGGGACCTCTCCGCGCCCATCCTGCGCAAAGGCGAAATCACGCCCTCGCCCATCTATGTGAAGCAGATGGTGCATGAGAAAGGTACGCCCTGCCGCACTCGCTTTAAGGTTCTGCGTCGCTTCGAAGGAGCTGACGGGCGGCGCTTTGCCCTCATTGCCTGTGAGCCTGTCACCGGCCGCATGCACCAGATCCGCGTGCATCTCTCCCATCTTGGCTACCCCTTGGTGGGTGATAAAATGTACGGGCCCGATGAGACCTGTTACCTCGATTTCATCGTCACGGGTTGGACTGATGACCTCGAGCGCCGCCTGCTGCTGAAACGCCACGCCTTGCATTCGGCCCGGCTTGAGTTGGAAGGCGGTGAAGCCTGGGAAGCCCCGTTGCCTGATGACTTGGCGGCGTTTCTTTCCACTAAGCCCACCGCGTAACGCAAATCGCCCTCATGCGTGAAGCGAAGCATGAGGGCGACTTGCAAGACGCTGCGAATGGGGGCGGCGGACCCCGGCTGGAACCACAGCGACCTACAAATTTGCTGCCATAATCGCAGGTGGAAAACAAAGTGGATGGACCGGATTCAACGGCAATCACCAAGCGTCCACGTTACCTACTTGTAATGAATCGTTGCTGTGATGGAGCAGCACCCGATATTTTCCTGCCATGCCCCTGCGCCTCATCCATGTCCCCGCCGACGCGCCGCTTTCGGCTCCCCAAAAATTGGGACCGTATGAGATCGAATCGCTGATTCCCCTAGAGGACGAGGGCATGGGCACCGCCTACCGGGTGCGGATTGAACCGCACAGCATCACCAGCGTGAGCTATCACAAGCTGGCGGAGGAACTCTACTATGTTCTCAGCGGCAGCGGCGAGGCAGTGCTGAACGACAAGCGCCACGAACTCAAAACCGGGGATTTCCTGCGTCTGCCTCCTGGCACCACCCACAGTTTCATCACCGGGGAAGAGCCGCTGGTGATGCTGGACGTTCATTCCCCTGGCTCACGCCCTGACCGCGACGTGTACTTTGTCGGCGAGGTTCCACCCGGATTTGGGAAGAACGGCTGAAGTATGTTAATGATTCTATAGCTGCTTATCGTACAGGTGCTGCGGCGATTGATGACCCCATGCCCAACATGGGAAATGACGGTACTCACAAGCGCTGAAAGCTTGATTTATTAGGGTCTCGCGCCGGCATAGCCAGGCAAACCGTGCTTTTTGCTGCCTCCGCCAGCTGGAGGCGTGTCGCGATGCTTCATACCTTTCTTATTTGCGTCCATTCTGGATCCATTTGCGGTTCAATTCTCAGTTCTCCTTTCTTTCTCTGAATGATTGAACCGCAAATGGATCCAGAATGGACGCAAATCATACCCTTGTAGAAGGCCGCGCCGCCTGGCTTGTGCGGCTATACCCTGCCTCCTCGCTCAGTTATTTGCCTCATGGACTCTACGGAAAACGCGAAGGATCTGCGTCTTCGGTGCCACCTCACTTGCGCATGTTGGCGGAGCCTTTACATTTTCGCCACAATTACCATGCTCATCTGTCTCGATTCGTCCATCATCAGCGGCTATCTCTCCAACGAAGTGCCGGGTCTGGTGACGGGGATGCTCCAACTGGCGGGTCAAAACCGTCCCCTGCGGGTAGAACTCAATGGCAACTTCCTGCGCGACATCGCAGGCTGCCGGGTGGAGCTGCAAAACCCAATACCTGAAGCGAATCTGGCGCAGACGGACCGCCTCAGCGATTACCAGCATGGGTTGGTAGGCCAGATGACCGCCTCTTACCGGGTATTAAAGGCACCTCGCAGCCGCAAGCAGGCAGGCCCCTTTTCAGAGCCCGTGGGCCTGAAAAACCTGCTGTTTCTGGAGTGGTTCAACCGCGACAAGCAGCGGGTGCTGATCCAGAGCTGGCACCTGCACCTGACCGTTTCCGCACCTCGCTGGCAGCTTTCCCGGCCTGCTGAGCTGGCTCAGATCCGGCAAAACCGAGCGCGTCGGCGGCAATTCCTCCTTGGTGGCAACATTGGCTCTGGCCTGGGATCCGGGGCGGGGGATGCCTTTGACTCACACTCGATCCAGCCGCTGGATGAACTGCCCGGCGGTCTGGCGAACCTCATGAATGCTGATCCCACCCAGGAGAAACTGGAAATGCCAGCGCCTTTTGGCGGTGCCTTTGCCCTAGTGAATCAAGCGAGTGGCGAGCTTTCCATGGAACTGCGCCGTTTTGAAATGCTGCTCGCCACCCCTGGTGAACTGAAATCGCGCCCGGCGGTGCTGCGATTGCTCTCCACTGCGGGCGATTTGGCGGCCCACCTCTCCCATACGTTGAAGAACTTTGGCACGCTCAAGAGCACTCAATGGCAGTTTCTTCTCACCGACCTGGAGCAATCTCTGCCGCTTTTCCATGCGGCGCTCAGCGCCTGCGACAAGCTGGTGGATCAGACCGCACCGGGCACTGACCTGCGCTGGTTGCTCAATGTGCAGCGTTGCCTCACCTCCATCACGGGAAATATCGAGCAGCTCATGCGCTGGCTGCGGGATAATTGAGGGCCGACAGGGACGTTCCAGCCCCTTCCCGCGACAAGTGGGCAGGAAAGAGGAGGCCTACAATTTTTTTGAAATTCGGTTCCTCCCAGGAGAATGGAATTGACGCAGGGACCGCCGATCCGCTAAATAGCATTCCCTTATCCATTTTCCTGAATTGGAGTCATCCTTTATGAGCGACGCTGACAATACACCTCCAACACCGAGAACCGCTGCCGTTCCTACGGGCACGCAGAAAACTTCAGCCGTGCCGCTGAAGAAAGAAACGGTGCGCATCACCCTGCGCGCTCGCCCTGGTGCCGGAACAACGCAGCCTCGTGAAGCGACCTCCCCAATAGCTCCGGGTGTTCCTTTGCCGCCTCCTGGTCTTTCGGCTCCCATGCCGCCTCCGGCAGCTCGGCGCGTGACCGCTCCGATCCAGTTGCCTTCCGCTCCGCTGCCGCCGCCCTCGCCCAAAGCGGCCACCAATCCGATTTCGTTGCCACCGGCTCCAATGCCGCCTCCTGGCCGCAATGTGATGCCTCCCGCGCCCTCGGGAATGGCACCTACCATCCCATTGTCCCCTGGAGCTCCTGCCGCCCCTCGCCCGATGGCCCCAGGTGCCCCTTCAGCTCCCCGTCCGATGGCTCCTGGCGCGCCGCGCCCTGCCGCCCCCGGGGCTCCTCGCATGGAAAAGGGTGCCGCCACCCAGCCCCTCACCGCCGCTCCCCGGGCTCCCATCGCAGCACCTCGCGCTCCTGGTGCCGCAGGCACTGGTACCGGTCCCCTCGCTGGCGGCGCTGCCACTGCTGCGCTTCCCAAAGCCACTCAGAAACTTCAGGCAGGCCCCTCCGCCATGGCTCCACGCCCAAGCGTTGGTGCACCCCAAAGCGCACCCGTGAAGCGTGCGTCGGCTTCGGAGTCGCAGCAGTTCTTCGAGGAAAAAGATCCTGAAGCCGGTCTGGTGCCGCTTTCCGTGATCTGCCTCATCATTTCCATCGTGCTGATGGTGGCACAGGTGCTTTCAACGGACCGCTTTGAAGGCTTTACCTCTAAAAAGGGCGAAGACTCTCCCTTCATGGTCCCCGCGCGTGACGATCCGCCTTGGGAAAAGTTCAACGAGGAAGATCACACCTACACCGGCTCGTTCAAATCAGCCCTGCCTGAGATCCCCCAATAAGCCGTTCCTGAGTTTTTCGATTCAACCTTCTATTCTTTATGTGGCTTTCCTGGCTCATCTTCCTGCTCTCCGTCGGCGTCATGGTCTTGAATTTCATGACCAAGAATAACGTCGGCTAAGTTCCCGTTCCCCTTTGCGCCCCTCCGAGCCCGTGGTTTTCCCGGTCTTTGGGGGGCGTTTTTCGTTGGACCCGTCTACAACACATGATTAGCAGGGTGCAGCTCCGAAGGGAATGGCGTATAGTCTGCCGTGCCCGCCGCTTCTCTGAATTTTCCAGCGAGAGAGACCTCGAATAATCCGCAAATCCGACTCGATCCGACTGAATCCGACCAGAAATCTGCGGATAGCTCCGGCCCGCTTCCACGTTTTCCCTCCATCATCATGCGCACTTTGCCTCTCCTGCTCGCCCTTTCCTCCGTCGTCGCCGCTCAGGCCGCCGAGCCCATCACGCTGAAACTATGGCCCAAGGGCGCGGAAGAGAAGCCGGGCTTCAAGATCGATGCGGAACAGACGGTGAAGGGCAAAGACGAGATTGCGCGGTGCAGCAACGTCAGCGATCCCTCGTTCACGGTGTATCGACCGGAAAAGCCCAATGGCACCGCCGTGTTGATCTGCCCCGGCGGCGGCTACAACATCCTGGCCATCGAACACGAAGGCACCCAGGTGAGTGATTACCTCAACACTCTCGGCGTGACTGGCATCGTCCTGAAATACCGTGTGCCACGTCGCGACAACGAGAAGCCCGAGGCCGCTCCTTTACAGGACGCCCAGCGTGCCATGGGCCTGATCCGTCATCATGCCGCCGAATGGGGCATCAAGCCCGACCGCATCGGCATCCTAGGCTTCAGTGCTGGTGGCAACCTCTGTGTCTTCACCGGCCTGCATCCCAATGAGCGCACGTACAAGGAAGACCCGGCGTTGGACGGCGATGCCAAGCCGAACTTCATGATCCCCGTGTACCCCGCCTACCTCGTGAACAACGACAAGTCCGACCTCACCCTGAAGCCGAGCATGGTGGTGACCAAGGACGCACCTCCCGCTTGCTTCGTGCATGCCGACAACGACAAGATCAGCGCCGCAGGGGATGCTCTTCTCTACATGGAATACAAGAAGCTCGAGCTTCCCGCCGAGCTGCATATTTACGCTAAAGGCGGCCACGGCTTCGGCATGAAGAAGGGCGATCTGCCAGCCAACACTTGGTACGTGCGAGTGGGCGAATGGATGAAGAGCATGGGTTACCTCGAGTAGGCCTACGGAGGGCTCAAGGTGATAGAGAGTGAGGCTCCGGAAAAGCGCACGCCTCCAGGCAGAGACATGAAGTCCACCGTCCAATAGTCCTCGATCTTGGGGGAGGGCAGGCCCAGGCCACGCGTATTGGTTATCACGTAGGCTGGCCCGGTCTTTGGCTCCGTGGGCACGTCGGCAATGGAAACCCTGCGTTTGAGAAAGTCGACATGGAACCAGCGGTAAAGCACCGGCATTGGATCACTCGGGCTTCCCAGGGCAATGTAGTACTTGCCTGTAGCGCCGGGCGTATGCAGCAACCGCGCTGTGATTGGCCGGCCGTCGCGGGTGGCAGTGAGTTTGTAGCTGCTCGAAGGGAGGACCGGCATTCCCCGGAAAATCACATGCACACCGAGGCCTAGTAGCAGGATGAAGAGGAGGGCGATGAGAAGCTTCAGAAGGCGGTTCATGAACGCCTCTATGTTGGTTGAGGTTTCTCGCCTCGTCCACTCTGGTCCCCGCAGGTCATTCATTTGAACTCAAAAGCGAACCGTGTTAAGTGCGTCTCCCCCTTCCTTCTTACTCTTCCGATTTCACTCATCCCATGCGCATTCTTTCCGGTCTTCAACCTAGCGGTCGTCTCCACATCGGCAACTACTTCGGCATGATGGATGCGGCGCTGAAGCTGCAGCATGAAGGCGAGGCCTATTACTTCATTGCGGACTACCATTCCCTCACCTCGATCCATGACGGCAAGCTTCTGCGCGATCATGTGCGCAATCTGGCCATCGACTTCCTGGCCTGCGGGCTAAACCCGGAGAAGTGCGTGCTGTTTCGCCAGAGCGACATCCCGGAGCATTGCGAGCTCTCGTGGATCTTGAGCACCGTCACGCCCATGGGCCTGCTGGAGCGCTGCCACAGCTACAAGGACAAGGTGGCGCACGGCATCTCGGCTTCGCACGGTTTGTTTGCCTATCCGGTGCTGATGGCGGCGGACATCCTCATCTATGAGGCTGATGTCGTGCCTGTGGGCAAGGATCAGAAGCAGCACGTGGAAGTGACCCGCGACATCGCCATCAAGATGAACGAGGCCTTTGGCGAAGGCCTGCTCAAGCTGCCTCAGCCGCGCATCCGTGAGGACACCGCGGTGGTACCGGGCCTGGACGGCCAGAAGATGAGCAAGAGCTACGACAATACAATCCAGCTCTTCGAAGAACCCGCAGCGCTGAAGAAGAAGATCATGGGCATCAAGACGGACTCAACCCCCGTGGAGTCGCCCAAGCCTGTCGAAGGATCAAGCATCCTGGCCCTTTACAAGCTGGTGGCGAGCGAGGCGGATTACGCCGCCATGGTGGCCGATCACGAGCTCGGTGGCGTGGGTTATGGCGACCTCAAGAAGCGTCTGCTCCAAGGGGTGACAGACTACTTTGCGCCCTTCCGCGAGCGTCGTGCGCAGATCGTTGCCGATCCAGGTTATGTGGACCGCGTACTGGCTGAGGGCGCCGAGAAAGCCCGATCAGTGGCCAGGAAGACGCTGGCTCGCGTGCGCGATGCCGTGGGATTGGGCTGAGGGGAGGTTTCCATTCCCGTCATTGCTCGCTTGAGGCGGCTGGCGTACGTAACACTCTCTTATATGAAGTGGTCACTCCGCATCGCCACAGTCGCTGGCACCGAAGTTCGCATCCATGCCACCTTTGTGTTGCTGCTGGTGTTCGTCGCGTTCCAGGCAATTTCGGAAGGTCTGGGTGCGGCAGGGGCGCGCGAAATGGTGCTGCTGGTCTGCTCCCTGTTTGTCTGCGTGCTGCTGCATGAGTTCGGCCACGTGACGGCCGCACGCCGCTATGGCATCAGGACGCCAGACATCACCCTCTGGCCTATCGGCGGGGTGGCGCGGCTGGAGCGCATGCCGCGCAAACCGTGGGAGGAGTTCGTTGTCGCCATCTGCGGCCCGCTGGTGAATGTTGCCATCGCGCTCACCATCGCACTTGTGCTGGCCATTCCCGTCGCCTTG
>JAQGPI010000194.1 GCA_028293175.1 Verrucomicrobiaceae bacterium
TGTAGGGATCATTGCGAAGGACTTCCTGGAACTCTTTGATCGCGTCGTCGTATTGTCCGAGGTCATGGTAAGAGTTTGCCTTCTGAACGCCCTGTTCCACGTCTTGCACCTTTTTTGCCTGAGCTCCTCCCGGCAAAAACATGGCTTCGCTGGCGGCAGGGTAGGGAAGGGTTGTCCGCCTGTCTGTTCCCTCCTGCTCCAGTTCCGTCTTCACCCTCTTGATGTTGTAGCCATCGGGCGTGTACACCTGCCAGTCGGTGGCGAGGATGGGGATGTTGCCGGGCAGGGTGGGGGGATTCAGATTCTGCTGGCCCCGGCTGGTCCAGGCTTTGCCTGGGGTTTCATAGAGCAGGCGCACCTCCACGGATGGGAGGCTGGCGCTGCCTGCGGGCAGGGGGATGCTGATGGCGCCGTCGGGCCCGCGAACAGGCTTCACGGGCTTGTCATCCGCCAGTGTGGCGAGAAGGCTGGAGCCCGGCGGTAGCTGCAGATTAATGAACTGTTCGCCGCTGTGAGAGACCTCAAGCACGGCCTGATGCCGTGAGCCGCCATCGCGACTGAGAACGCTGGCGAGCGTCATGGATTTCACCACCAAGGCCGCCAGTTCGCTGTGGGCGTGACGCGCGGCATGGAGAGTGAGCGATGCTTCGGCCGAGGCATAATCGAAGGCGGCTACGAGACGATGACGCGGCTGATAGTTCTCCATCGCTGGAGCGTGCAGCACATCGAGTGGCTGCATGGCCTGTGGCACAAAAGTCAGCTCCGTATCGGTATTGGCCTCGACCACCCACACCCCATGCGAGCGCCGCGCGCCGGTCACCGTGATGGAAGGTAATCGCGCATCAATGGTGACATTAGCATCCTCCTCTTTGGATGGATTGGCAGCGCCTTCCTTCGCTGTATCGGCGGGCAGGCTGAGGCGGAAGCGCAAAGGAATGCTGCCCATGCTTTCCTTGCGGAGGGTGAGCGACCACACGCCGCTGGCGCTATCGAGCGTCTGCTCGCTTACTAATGGACTGGTGAAGCGAACCAGTGCGGCGCGGCCCTTGGTCACGGCTACCTTGAATTGACGCAGCGGCGCATCCGAAACCGTGAGCGTGATCTGCCCTTCGATTTCCACCGTCTTGGATCGTGGCAAAGCATAGGCTGCGATATCGGCATCAAAGACCGCCGCGCGCCGTTGCACCTCAAAAGCAAGGCTGAATTCCCGCAGGGCAAACCAAGCCATCTTGCCATGCACGGGCGTGATGCGGGCATCGCGTTCTTCCAAGCCCGAGGTCTTCTTCACTTCCACCCGCCACGTAGGGTCAAAGTCCAGGGCGACGTAGCCGGCGAGCTTGGTGGCCTCGGGAATGGCAAGGCTCTCCACTTTGATGCTAGAGGCAGTGGGCACGCCGCTGGCATTGCTGAGGCGTTTGCGACTTTGCAACTTGAGCGAGGAGCTCTTGCCGGCACTGAGCCCGTCGGCCCAGCGGTACTCAAGCACGCGACCGACACGTTTCCAATCCATGGTCGGGCCTTGGCTAGAACTGGTGCTGATGAACTCTTCGCCCTCTGGCAGGGTGAGGCGCAGTTCGTTCACAAGGCGGTCGGCCTGCACCTGGAGAGTGCGGTCGATCTGTACATCGTCGCGCGTTACGGAGATGTGCGCATCAGCGTCCACCGTCACACGCGCGTCCGCCTTCCGCAGCAGCACTTTCAAGGTCTCACGCACAGGGTTCCATGATAGAATGCCCTGGAGCTGGGGCGTGCTGCCCTGATACTCCAAGAGCGTGACCCCTTCCGTGATGCTGATGATGCGGGTTTGCAGATCCGTGGCGAGTTCACCGACAAACCGCAAAGCGGGCAAGGCGACGCTTTGTGCGGTGTTGCTTGCCTGGAGGTCGAGCACGCTTTGAACCTTTGCCCTCAAGGCCAATACATGGGCCCGGTCCCGCAGGGTCAAATCCAGCTTGCTGCCTGTTTGCTGCCAGTGAGTGATGCCTTCACCTTCCACAGTCAGGACAATGGCATGGGCGGGTATCACGTCGAAGGACACCGTATTGCCACTGTCAGTGGTGCTGCGCTGCAGCGTGATGTTCCACGCGGTCTCGATGCTGTGGTCGGTGATGACGGTTAGCCCTGAGGCCACCGTTTGTCTGGCAGGCTGAGTGATGGCGCTGCTCGTGGTCCAGGCGATCTGGCGCAAGCCGCTTCCTTTGGCCGCATGCAGCAGCACATGAGCGGTGTTGCCTTCGAGGGTGTAGCTGGCGGTGGCCTCAGTGATCACGGCTGCGGGAGGCAGCATCAAATCCAGCATGGCAGGCACCTCCACGGACTGAAAGGCAAAGCTGCGCGTATTGGCGAGACTAGAAGTGCCCGGCCTGCCCAGCACTAGCATGGTGATGCGATGCTTGCCCTTGCCGCACACCAGCAGCTTTCTTTGGTTTGATTGAGTGCGATCCACTTTGATTTCCTCCGGTAAACCCAGTACCACGCCCCCATCGACCGTGGCGGAGGCAAGATTGCGGAAGGGCAGGCGCGCAGTGATCTCGGTCCATTCATCGGTGAAACAGTTGATCACCATTTCGCCTTCCAGCTTTAGGTGTTCTGAGCTTTCATCGGTGGCATCGGCTTTGAAATGCAGGCTCTCCACCACGGCGCGTGCGGGCAGGTTCTCATCTGGAGGTACGGCCTTCACTTTGCCTGCGTCAAGGACCAGCGCCTCGTACTGCTCAGGGCTTAGCATGACGGCATTGGGATGCTTGGCGAGCATGGATTGCCAGTGCTGAGTGGGAACCCACAGCTCATGGCGGGTGGCGACCTCAACCCCTGGCTTGTCCTCTGCGCAAACGGAGGCCAGCGCGAGAATGCTCAATCCCAATAAACGCCATGCGCTTTGAAAGCGATTTTTCATAGCAGCGAACAAACAAAAAGGGCCAGCAATCACTTATTCGGTTCCTCGTCATCCTTCAGTTCAGGCAGGACGATGGAATCATCCGGCGAAGGACTTGGAACAGGAGGCGGGGACGGTACTGGCGGCGGAGGCGTGACAGGCATCCGTGGCGGCGGCGCTGGCGGCCGAGGTTTCGGGTCATGCTTGGGACGCCGCAGGAAAGTCTTCGCAAGGGTGATGAAACCGCACACGAACCACAACAGGGCGACACAGAAAAGAGCGCGCATCCAGGCGATGGCCACCAGGCAGTTGGCCGGGCTGAACATGCCAATGGCGATCATACCAAGAACGCCGCCGAGCACGAGGAAGCCGAGCTTATGACGCACTGGCCAGCGCATGCCAAAAATCCCCAGTGCGACGATGAGCAGGAAGGCAAATGCCTCGAAGGCAAAAGTGACCCCTTTGGAACGAAAGTGCACCGTGACCGGCGCAGGCGCGCCCAGCCTGCGCAGGATTTCAGCATGGCCTTGCTGCGGCACCTGGAAGTCGTACAAGCTGCGGAAGTCAGACGGCACTTGCGGAGGATTGCTCCATGAGCTGTCACCCGAAGCGCCGGATTGCGCCGCTGCCAGCGAGGCAATGACACGGTCGCTGAGACTCGCGCCAAACACGGGAAGCACATAGCGCAGAGTCCGTTGCACTCGGCCCCAGCCTCGTTCGCGCACCGCTTGGGTGAGCGGGCCATCGAAGGCCAGATAATGATAGGCCTCCGGTAAGAACAAGCGATGCCGGGTCTCCAGCACATTCACAGCGGCCAGCACCGGCGGCTGCACGAGGATGGAACCCATTGCGCCCAGTGTTTCGCCTGAAGCGTTGCCAGCCGTGGCGTAAACGAAGCGCACGGGGAAAGCCGATTGAGCGGCGGTTGCCCCGCTGGGCAGTCGCACCATCACATCATCGCTGCCCTCGCGCTTCATTGGTTGCTGCGCCTCGCGACCCACGAAGATGTCGCTCAGCAAGCGCGCATCCTTCGGCAGTTTCACGACAAGGAACTGCAAATCGATGTTTTTCACCCAGTAGATGGCCTCAGTGCTCTGTGCTTGGTCGGTGGCGACGGCGGTGGTCAGGTCGGCATGGGTGATAATGGCTTGCGGTACGGTGTGATACGCGTTCTTGGCAGTTTCCACCGCCAGCTTGATGGGCAGGGCGCGGTACTTGTAGGCCTGGAAGACACCGGGCTTTTGCAGCGGGCCATGCAGCTCTCGGGCGTCGATTTCTTCCAGGCCCTCGGGAGTGGCGTTGCGCAGCTCCAGACTGTTGTCCTTGAGCACTGCGACTTGGCCATTTTCCTGGAAGGCGCCGGGCACATGCACTTGCAGCAGTTCCACGCGACCGTTCTTGCCGGTCTCCAGCCCACCCTGTTTTTCATAACTGAGCACAAGCTGGAAGGGACCGAGTTTTTCGCTCCGCAGCACCACCTCCCACAACACATAGTTGGCGGCGTCCGGCATCTTCGCCTGGACGCCTTCGGGCTTGTAATCCTTGTGCGTTTCCTTCACGCCTGGATCGACCATGCGCACCTCACTGGCCACGGCTTTGGGTACCGCAATGATCACCTTGTCGATGGCGGCATAGGCCACATCAAAAGCGAGCGTCCACTGATGACGGGTGGACTGTTCCCTGGCCTCAACGAGGGTGAGAACTTCCACGCTCACCTGCGCATCGCGGCTCTTGAACGCCAGCGTCGCGGGCTTTGCGGCATCGCGGTAACGGAAGGCCAGAGAGGGCTCGGTGGTAAAGGCCGGGCGGGCGTCGTTGAGCGTTTGAAGCGAGTTCACATCCTCCTGCTGAAGATCGCCCAGGGCGCTGGTGTTGACCTCCAGACTGCTGTGAACGCCGATGCCGATTTTGCCCTCGTGGCGTGTTGCGCCTTGGATAGTGAATACCGGTACCGCCACATCTTCCGAAGGTCTGGCGCGGAGCTGACGCCCGCCAAACTTGAGGACGAAGTCGCCGGTCTTTTGCTGCGGCAGTTTCACCAGCAAGGTTGAAGCACCGCCGGTGGTTTCTACCTTCCATTCCCCCACTTGATCGCCGGTGACCGTTGAAACGGAAAGCCCGGCAGGCAGGGCGATGCGCGTCTCAAAGATACCTACGCGGCGCACATTGTAACTAAACTGCGACTGAAGCCGGATAGCGTCGCGTTGAATGTCCAGCCTTGTCAGGCTGGTGACCTCCACCTGCGGTTTGGCTTCTTCGACGTTGAGCGTGAACTTGTAGGGTTGCTTAAGCACGCGGAAACTGCCCACTGCCAGAAGGTTCGCGCGTGCTTCGGTAGGCGTGCTCGCACGGACCACAGCCTCCTGCAACTTAGGGGTCACATCGAACTGCGGTTCGGTGTAAATGGCGGCGCTGCCACGGGCGTAGCTGGCACCTTCCACTTGCAGGTCGGGCACACTTACCTCCGTGGGCAAGGCGGCGATCGGGCCCTCAAGCTGGAGCTTGAAGGCATAGCTGTCCTTCACTGGCTTGTCCGGTGAGACCACGAGCTGCTGGCGGCCGTTGGCCCCGGCGGTGACGTTCCATGTTTTGACGTTGTTGCCACTCACGCCAAGCACTTCCTGGCCAGCGGGAAGACTGAGCTTAAATTCGCCCATCGGCGCGCGCAGGATGCGGAAATCCAGATCAGCCGTGGTGGCTATGGAACCCGCTCCGAGCTTGCTTTCGAGCTTCGTTTCCGCCAGCAGCAGCGGCGTCATTTGTGTGACACCTTGCGGTGCGCCCCAGGTCACGTCTGTCTTCGTGGTGCTGCCACCGAAGAAGAACGACAGCTCCGTTTGTCCGCCCACGGGGCGAGAAGTGAAGGCAGCGCTGGGTTTCACTTCAAACTCCAGTCCCTCGCCGGGCACGGTGATCACCAGCCGCGATACGGCCGCCTGCGGTAAAGCCAGTGCTACACGAGACTTGCCCGCCGTCTGCTCGACTGGCAGCATGAGTTTTAGCGCCAGTTCATAGACTCCCTTGTCGGGCAGCAGCACATCGCAACTGCCAGCATTAGGCCGCAGCACGGCCTTGCCGGTATTGGCTTCCGCGATGCCTGTGAGCGCATTGGTGCTCAGCACCAGGGTGGTCCAGCCCTTCTTGAAGGATTCGACACTGATCTTCGCATCCAGCACCAGGGTCTGCCCTTCCACATGGCCTGTGTATTCGGCCTTGGATACCACGCCATCGGCTGGCGGCGGCTTCTGCTCTTCGTCCTTGCGCTTGAGGGTCAGTTCATTCCAGAGATCGAGGAACTCACGATACGGAAGGAACACTCCCTTGCCTCCATCTTGGAACACTTTCTCCAGTTGATCGTAGGGCACGTAAATGGTGCGTTCACGCTCGCGCACTGTCTGTTTCGTTGCTTCAGCAGCAGGCAGGGGAGGACTGATGACCGGTGGCGGGGTAGGTGCAGGTGCCTGCGCCAAGACCATGCCAGCCACGAAGCTGACACACAGAGTGAGGATGCGACGCGGTGATTGCATGGGGAAGGGGACGTGGATCGCCGTTGTTCTACTAGATTTCCCGAGAGTTACGAGACTTTTGATGATCCGTTGATAAAACTACTGTAACAGTTGCCCTGCATTACGATTGTCGGAATGCATTCTTGGAATAAGGCTGTGCGCCTCGTTCAAAGGGTGGGAATCGCAGCCAGCAGCAACGAAATAGCGTCTTTGCGGGATCGGCTGCGAATTTTCTTCTCCTTGGCCTCCCTGGTCAGCTTCTTAAAAGCCAGCTCGGCTTTCAATGCCGCCGACATGCTTCCCGCAGGCCAGGATTTCAGCAGCTTTAGTGGGCTACGGCCTTTGGTGTAGCGCGCACCTTTGCCATTGCTATGCTGGGCGATGCGCCGGTCGAGGTTGTTGGTGATGCCGCAGTACAGGGTCTCGTCGTTGCAGCGCAACACATAGAGAACCCATTGTTTGGAAGTTTGCGGGTGGAGCTTTGAAGGCATGTAGTCGGAGGCACTATAAACCACCTGAGGCCGGGCGCAGTCTGAAGATTATGTGTTCTAGACGGGCGATTCAGTCTTTAAAGGCACCAACGAGTGCTCGTGCCTGGATGGCGACCGCTTCGTCGTAGGACTTCAAGGCTTCCTCAAGCTTTGCCGCATCCGTGCCGGTGCGCATGATCAAACGCTTGGCATAGGCGTACGCGGATTCAAACTTGCCATCGCCGTCCGCATCGAGCCAGACGGGATTGGTAGAACCGATGACCCGTGGCACAAAGGTGGTGCTGCTGGGTTGGTAGGGGCGGGGGATCTCCCAGAAGGGCTCGGTCACTCCGGGGCCTGTGGCGATGACGACCAGATGAACATCATGCCGGGGGCGTGGAATCCGCCAGATGACTTTCGCCTTCTGCCCCGCACGATGGGCATCTTGTATCACATCTTCACGTATCATGATACCATTGGCATAAAGGGCGACAAGGTCGGCCTGCACCCAGGATGGACCTGAGACGGTGGCTTCCACTTTGACCGTATCGCTCAGGCCCGTGGCGAGATCGCCCACACCGAAATGGTCGTCCACGCGCACCTGCGCTAAGAGGCCGAGGCTGACGAGCAGCCGCCCTTCCTGATAGCTGCGCCATACTTCCTCCATGTTCAGATGGGCCGGATCGGCATCGTTGACCGCCACATAAGTACGCCCCTGGCCGAGGATAAAACGGTTCACATCATGGCTGTCGCTGGAGCCGATGGCAGCCATGCGGTGCCCATGATTGAGCAGGGCAAACCAATCGCGGTAGAGCAGGTGAATATCAGACTGCATCGCTGCGGAAGTGATCACCTCC
>JAQGPI010000228.1 GCA_028293175.1 Verrucomicrobiaceae bacterium
GCACATTATGTTAGTCGATCTGGCCCGCAATGATGTGGGTCGCGTGGCAAAATTTGGCACTGTGCGCGTGAGCGACCTGATGGTGATCGAGCGCTACTCGCACGTGATGCACATCGTCTCCAATGTCGATGGCCAGCTTTCGCCTGATCACAGCGCCTATGATGTGATGCGCGCCACTTTCCCCGCCGGAACGGTGAGCGGCTCGCCCAAAGTGCGCGCCATGGAGATCATCAACAGTCTGGAGAAGAGCAAGCGCTGCGCCTATGGCGGCGCGGTGGGCTACTTCGGTTTCGATGGCAATCTCGACAGTTGCATCGCCCTGCGCACCTGCGTTTTGAAGGACGGCAAAGCGTATGTGCAAGCAGGAGCGGGTGTCGTTGCAGATTCCGATCCGACATACGAGTACCGGGAGACGGTGAACAAGGCCACCGGCATGCTGCGCGCGATTGCGTGGGCGAGCAGGCTGGCGGAGTAACGGAGGCGATAAGTGTGAAAAATACCGGACTTTAAAATGAAGTTCGGCAGGCAAATTTATGGCGGCGCGAGAAGCGCGTCGGACTGCGGTGACTTGTCCCCAGACTCCGGCTTGTTCGTTGGTGCTGCTGGAGGTTTTATCATACTGTAGTAACTGTAAATATCCTGGTCAGTGAGCAGGCCAGTATGTCTTCGTCCACGCAAGATAGCGCTGAGCGCCATCAGGCCAAGACCTGACACCAATGCCCAATGCGAGAGGGCATGAGTGGTCTGGAGGCGATCAATGAGTGCATGCAGCTCAGGCAGGGGAAGCTGGACAAACCAGAAAAAGACCAGCATTTCGGCCAATCGCTGAAGACCCCATCGGCTTGGCCGGTCGGCTTCAGAAGCCGGAGGATTCTGTAAAGGAGCTTCCGGAATGAAAGCAGGAAAAGCGCGAGACCAAAAGAGGGCGGCAATCAGCGGGATGAGCGTCCACATCTTGGCTCCGCCAGCGAACATCAAAAAGGCGGAGAAGAGCAGCAGCGGGCAGGCAACCGCAGAAATTTTAATGAGCTGCCGGATTCTAGGGAATTGAGTCTGGGAGTGCATTACTTGGGGGGCCATACCCTGACGAGAACTGAGGCAGGCGGACGATCCTATGAAATAGATCAGAGACTGTCTTAACAGACAAATCTGAATTCACCTAAAGTAGCGCCAGCACCTGCTCCAGGTGCTCGTCCGGCTTCACCTTGGGCAGGACGGCTTTGATGGTTCCATCCGGGGCGATGATGAACGTGGTGCGTTCAGTGCCCATGTACTGGCGGCCATACAGGGTCTTCTCGACCCACACGCCGTAAGCATTGACGATAGCTTTGTCCTCATCGGCGATGAGAGCAAAGGGCAGGCTGTATTTCTTGATGAACTTCTCGTGCTTCTTTGCGCTGTCGATGCTCACGCCGAAGACGGTGGCTTTCTTTGAAATTTGAGACCAACCATTGCGCAGCGCACAGGCTTGCTTGGTGCAGCCGGGCGTGTCGTCCTTGGGATAAAAGTAGAGCACCACACAGCGGCCCCTGAGATCAGCGAGATGGACGGTGTCGCCAATATTGTACGTTTCGCCAGAGACAGAAGCGGTGAAATCAGGGGCAGGGGAACCGAGTGCGGGATAGTGGCTCATGGACGGCAGGCGGATCGCGGGTTGAAGGATGGTCTGGTCTGGACTATGGATGCATCTGCGTGACGACCGCCAATAAGATCTCTGTTTTTCGTATCGTGCTGGTGCCCGTATTCATCGGGTTTGCGGCTGCCTACGGCAACAGTGTGGGCGCGGGGATCGGCGATGAGCGGTACCGGCATGCGGCCACGTTCATCTTTGCCCTGGCGGCCCTGAGCGATGCACTGGATGGCTACATCGCCCGCCATTACAACCAGCAGACGAGACTGGGAGCGATCCTCGATCCCCTGGCGGACAAGCTCATGATGCTGGGCGCGATCATCACGCTGAGCGTCACTGCTTGGCCGCAGCAGTTCCCTTGGTGGTTCCCGGTGATCGTGATTCTGAAGGACGTGGTGAGCATCGCCGGGGCCTTCGTCATCAAGCATTTTGCCGGAAAAGTTCACATCCAGGCGCACTGGACTGGCAAGGTTTCCACTGTCTGCCAGATTGTGGCCCTGCTGTGGGTAATGCTGGACATTCGCCTACTCCCTGCCATGTGGAGTGCTGCCGTGGCTGCTCTCTTCTCCGTTTTGTCCGGCGGGATCAATCTTGCTGATGGTATCCGTCAGCTTCAATCTTCAGGACACACCAGATCAGATGCGTAAAACCGTGGCCATTGTAGGCCGACCGAATGTCGGCAAATCATCCCTTTTCAACCGACTCGCCGGCAAGAACATCGCCATCGTGCATGACATGCCTGGCGTGACGCGTGACCGTATCACGGCGGAGTGCCGTCGCGGACCGGAAGTTTTTGAACTCATGGACACCGGCGGCATCGGTGCCAATACCGCCGACGTGCTCACCGATCAGGTGCAACTGGAGGCCGCCATCGCTCTTGAGGTGGCTGACCTGCTGCTCTTTGTGGTCGATGTGGTCGAGGGTCTCACGCCAATTGACTTGAGTCTCGCCAAGTTGCTGCGCAAGACATCGAAACCCGTGATTCTGGTGAACAACAAGTCGGACTCGCCTAAGCGCCGCCTGGGTGCCGCTGAGTTCAGCAAGCTGGGCTTCCAGCAGCACTTCGATGTGAGCGCTGCCCACGGCATCGGCATTCCTCAGTTGGTCGATGGCATCTCCGCCACGCTCGGCCTTGAGGCGAAGCCAGGTGGCAAGGAAGAACTCGACCATGATGACATGGATGCGAAGAAGGCGGCACGCCGTGCGCAGCCACTGCGCCTTGCCATCGTGGGCCGCCCGAATGCAGGCAAGTCATCGCTGGTAAACGCCATCCTCAATGAAAAACGCGCCATCGTGAGCCCCGTGGCGGGCACCACTCGCGATGCGCTGGACATTCACTGTGAGGTGAACGGGGTCCCTTATCAATTGATCGATACGGCGGGCATCCGCAAGCAGGCGAAGCTCGATAACGATATCGAATACTTTAGCGTGCAGCAGGCGATTCACAGCATCCAGCGCGCGGACCTCTGCCTGCTGGTGGTGGACTGCGCGGAAGGTGTGAAGGGCCAGGATCGGAAGATTGCGCAGCTCATTCTCGAGGAGCGCAAACCTTGCATCATCGTGATGAACAAGTGGGACCTGTATCACACCTCCGCCCACCCGACGGAGCGCAAGGAGCAGCTCGAAGCCGAGATGCGGCCAGAGTTTTTCTTCCTCAGCTACGCGCCCATGATGCCTACCTCCGCGCACAAATGCCAGGGGTTGGACAAGCTATTCAAAATGATCGAAAAGGTGCGTGACGGTGCGCAGAAGCGCGTGGGCACAGGGGCGCTGAACCGCATCCTGCAACGCGCCATCGAGAACACGCCGGGCCCCGTGGGCACTGGCAGGCACACCTTCAAACTGCTGTATGCCACCCAGGTGAATGACATGGAAGGCCGCTCCATTCCGGTGCCGCATTTTGTGCTCTTCGCCAACCGTGCGTACTCGTTGCAGGAGAGCTACCTGCGTTTCCTCGAGAAAGAAATTCGCCAGGAGTTCCCGGGCATCGGTCTGCCCTTCTTGCTGAAGATCAAGACGAAGGTCAAGGAGAGCAAAGGCTAGCCAGCGCGAACCATGAGCGAGGTCATCAGCACACGCCGTCATTTCGTGCGCCGCATTTTCCAAGCGGGCGCGATGATGGCCACTGCAGGTGGCGGTGCCTACGGCTACGGCAGGGAAATTGAGCGACATCACGCTGTAGTCGAACGTATCACGGCGCCTCTACGCGGTCTAGGCTCGGCCTGGAAGGGCTTTCGCATCGTGCAGATCACTGATCTGCATCTGGAGCCCCTGGGTGATGCAGGCCTGCTAAAGAAGGTGGTGGATACCATCAACGATCTCAAGCCGGACATGGTGGTGATGACCGGCGATTACGTCACCCGCAGTGCCGCCAATTTGGTGCATCTGGCCGAGCCGCTGGCCGATTTGAAGACTCCTGCCGGTGTGCTGGCCTGCACGGGCAATCATGATCTTTGGGCCGGTGTATCACGCGTTTCGCGGGCACTGAGCCAGCATGGCGTGAAGTATTTGATCAACTCAGGCGTGGGCTTGCAGCGGCAGAATGAAACACTGTGGGTGGCCGGGCTGGATTCCGTCTGGGGCGGCAGTCCCCGGCTGGCGCAGGCACTGAAAGGCAGGCCTGCGGATGCGGGCACAGTCATCCTGATGCACGAGCCCGATTATGCGGATCTCATCTCGCCCAAAGCACCCCCGATGTTGCAACTCTCCGGGCACACTCATGGTGGTCAGGTGTGCCTGCCGGGAGGCCGTCCTTTGTGCTTGCCCTCATGGGGTAAGAAGTATGCGAAGGGCCTGTTCGATGTGGGCAACATCAAGCTTTATGTGAACCGTGGCATCGGCTGCCTGGGTTATCCAGTGCGCTTTGCCTGTCCTCCTGAAATCACGGAGATCACCCTCGACTGCGCTTAAGGTCCTGCTTTTATCTTTCCCAAAATGAATCGTGTTGGCATTGGTTACGACGTGCATCCCTTTGAAGAAGGTCGCCCCCTGGTACTCGGTGGTGTGACCATCCCGCATACGCGCGGACTCCAAGGCCATAGCGATGCGGATGTGCTCTGCCATGCCATCGCCGATGCGGTTCTGGGGGCCATGGGCCTGCCGGACATAGGCTTTTATTTTCCACCCACCGATGCCAGTATTGAAGGCATTTGCAGCCTCAAGATCCTTGAGAAATGCGCTGCTCTTGCGGCTGAAAAAGGCGTCACCATTGAGAACATCGACAGCACGCTCATTGCCGAGGCTCCCAAGGTGATGAAGCATGCGCCCTTGATGAAGGAAAACATCGGTGCCGCACTGGGCATCACCGCCGATCAAGTGGGCGTAAAGGCCACGACTAACGAGCGCCTGGGCTTCGTCGGCCGCGAGGAAGGCATCGCAGCTATGGCCGTGGCGAGTGTGCGGGTGGGTTGATCGAGAGGTGTTTCACGCACAAAATCTGATAGAAAATCATCTCGGTTGTCCTCTGTGTATTCTGCTGGTATACCAGTGGAACCCCAATGTCTGACCTTTCCTTGCGCCAGCGTGCTTACGATCACCTTCAACAGAAGCTGATCAGCGGCGAACTGCACCCCGGCAGCGTGGTCTCCGAACAATCACTGGCCAGTGAGATCGGCATGAGCCGGACGCCGATGCGTGAGGCTATCCGCACTTTGGAACAAGAAGGGGTGCTGGAGCAGTTGCCGCGCTTTGGTACGCGGGTGCGCACTCTGGAGCGTCGCGATCTGGAGGAGCTCTATGAGTTGCGCGAGGCGATGGAGCCCTTTGCCGTGGCGAAGGCTGCTATGGCCGCTTTTCCGGAGGATGTGCTCAGTCTTCGGCGCGTGTGCGATGAGATTCACACGCTGGCGGCGGAACTGCGCAAGTCCAAGGTGCCATCGCTGGATGCGGCGCAGATGCAGCGTTTGCTGGGCGCGGACCTTGGCTTTCACCTCATGCTGCTGCGCGTGGCCGGCAATCATCGCATGATGAAGATCGTCTCGGACTCGCGCCTGCTCACCGGCATCTTTGGCACCCAGCGGCAGGCCCACACCGCGCAGGTGCTCGAGCAGACGCACCGTGAGCATACCGCAATCCTAGAAGCTGTGGAGCGCGGCAATGGCAAGGCGGCTGCTAACGCCATGACCCAGCACATCCGCGCGAGCAAACAGCAGGCGCTAGAGGCTTACGACCGCCAGCAAAGCCAGCGCAATCCGCGCCTGATTCCTCTCGCCATGCCGCAGCAACTGCTGGCCGAAATCGACCGCATCGAAGCGCGCCGTCCCACCTCTCGCAAAGCATCCAAGTAACTCAACCACGCATGAAATCCCCTCAGCTAAAAGGCATCGTTCCACCTCTTGTCACCCCTCTGAGCGACCGTGATACCCTGGATGTATCGGGGCTCGAGCGGCTCATCGAACGTCTCATTGCCGGTGGCGTTTCAGGGCTGTTCATTCTCGGCACGACGGGTGAAGGACCGAGCCTGAGCTATCGTCTTCGTCGTGAATTGATCGAGCGCACGTGCAAGCTCACGGCGGGCCGCGTTCCGGTGCTGGTCGGCATCACGGATACCGCGTTCACGGAGTCGGTAAACCTAGCACGCTACTCCGCATATCAGGGCGCGCACAGCGTGGTGCTGGCGGCACCCTACTACTTCCCTGCCGGGCAGGCGGAGCTGATCGAATACCTCGATGACATGGTCAAAGAACTGCCGCTGCCCATGTTCCTCTATAACATGCCGGGGCTTACCAAGGTGAGCTTTGAACAGGAGACCATTCGCGCCGCGATGCAGTGGGAGAAGGTTATCG
>JAQGPI010000251.1 GCA_028293175.1 Verrucomicrobiaceae bacterium
GCCCCATGGCCAATAAAACACATGGCCGCCGCCACTCTTAAAATCCAGACGATCCGAGTCTCTCCCAACTCCGTGCGTGATGAGGATTGGATCTGCATAGGACCAAAACAACTATCTTACTTTACCATTAGAACGCTGAACGGAAGATGACCGGCCTGGGATAACTCAACCCGCTACTCCTGACATTATGGCGCAGCCGTCGAAAAGAAGAGATAGAAGCGAGGAATCCCAGTGCCAGAAGGGTCTGAAAGGGTAACTGAGGTATCTGTGGCCTGAATGGCGGAACCTACGGTCGTCCAATGAGAAAGATCAGTCGTGACTTCCAGATGGTAGTAAAGGCCACGACGTGCGGGTGTCTTCAAGATCACACCGCCACCATTGAGGAAGCCCATAGTGGGGATGATCTTCTCCGATAGGATGGAGCCGTCAAAGTACTTGGTGGCCAGCTTCCACACGGACTTGCCTGTGGTTGAACCAATGATTCGCGCGTGAAAATCATCCTCGAAGGGATGGATGCCGCCCCAGCGACGAGACTGCCCAGCAAGGTCGGCCGCATCGTAATAGGTGTTCCACTGCAAGTCGACGGCTTGGCTAGGCCCAAGATCAATCTGCATGGTGTTCGCTTCCACCGTCTTGTGATGGAAGCCACCGGGGAAGGAAGTACTGCCAGTGATGCTGGTCATCACTTCCGCCGCAGCGCGAGAGAAGCAGCTATGGCCGGAAACGTAGCCTGGGAAAGCCGGTGTATTGAAGGTCTTGCGTTGGAACGGCACCCAGTCCTTCGCCAGCATCCAGCGCAAGGTACTTTGATGGGTGGCAATAGAGGGTGCTGGCAGGTTGTTGACATCTTCACCGGGCCAAGAATACACCGCGATTTCGCCCACATGGAAGGCACCGGCATCATAGCTGCTCGTGTACATGTTCCAGATGAACTCATGCTTGCCTCCCTGGGCGCTGGTAGTGTTGGTAATCACTTCCGAAACGCCTGTCTGCAATGGCAATCCCTGAGTGTTGTACGAGGGGCCGTTAGGGTCCGAGGACTGGCCTGCGACGCCCATGTATCTGATCATGGTGATGGGCCGCGGACCGGAGTAATAGCGCTTAAGCGACCACGCGGCGCAGGCGGCGTCATGCGAGGCAGCGGCAACGGTGAAATAGGTTTTGATGTCCCATTCCAGATCATTCACCACCGGTCCCGTGCCACCGATTTTCTTCACCACGAGAGGATCATCAGCTACTTCATTGGCAAGCACATGCCAATGGCCGGGAGGCGTCTCGGAGTTGGGACCATCAGCCCAAAATTCCGCCAGCACGCGCACATAATCGCCGCGCTTCACAGGGTTCGGGGAATAAGGCTGATTGGTGATGGGATTGGTTGCGTAGCCAGTGCCGTTGTCCGTGCCGATCGGATTGTTGCCAATCGTACCGGGAGACGCATCAATCACCGTATTGTCATTTAGCAGCGCGCTACGATTGAGCACGTCCATGACATTGGCTTTATAAGTGGCATCCGACGCGCTCGGGTTGCCAGGAGAAGCCAGCTTGGATGGGCCCCCAAACGGATCGAGCCAGGGCTTGGTGTTGTCACTGCGCGTGAGGCTGAACGGCGCAGTGGCAAGAGACTGAACACCGACAAAAGTCTGCGAGCCGCCCGGCGTCGGAATTCCGTTTTGCGTCACACTAGTGGCCAGGTCGAGAGGCTGCCAGAGATTGGCGCTGGTGCCACTGGGAACGCCCACGCCGAGAGGCATGTTCAGGCGTGTGGGGAATTCACCGTTGTTGCCTAGCACACTCATTGGCACCGACAGGTTTGGATTCACGGACGAATTGTAAGGCTGCGGATAGGTGGTGTTGGAGAAGCCATCCGTAGCCCCATAATTAAGGATCGCCTGACCCATGCGCTTGCCCAGTTCTGCAGGGGTAGTGCCGGTGGTCAGTGCCGCCTGTCCTGTGGAGGGTGAAAATCCAAGGGCGGTAAGCTGATTGTCGAAGTTTGTCAGGTTGGTCGCCGCCCCCTGGCCGGTGCCATAACGAGCTCGCAACACGCGATAGGCGG
Organism: Verrucomicrobiaceae bacterium; assembly: GCA_028293175.1. Taxonomy (GTDB): domain Bacteria; phylum Verrucomicrobiota; class Verrucomicrobiia; order Verrucomicrobiales; family Verrucomicrobiaceae; genus CAINXC01. The sequence goes on from JAQGPI010000251.1 coordinate 2,057, forward strand.
CGTAGCTGATGGCCTCAAACCTTGCAGCCTCGACGTCCTGCGGCACCACGGTGGCCTTCTCATTATAAAAGCACCCGATGGCGGCCGGATCATAAGCGGCCCAAGCATCGTACATCGCGGCGGCATTGTGGAATAGATTGCGAGCATGCGCCGGCGGGTTAGGAAGGTTGATGCGGATGGCTGCCAAATGTTGCTCATTCCAAATACGCGCCGCAGAAGGCAGCACCTGGATAATACGGTAAGCCGTACCCGGCACCGGATTGGGATCGGTAAAGGTGCCAGAGGTACTGCGGGCATAGGACTTGTTATTCGCGTCCGTCCAATTGATTTGGTCGGTGGATTTCTGCACCTTCTCAAAATAGCCGATCTTTCCGGTCCAAGTGACGACAGCGCTGCCGTTTGGCTGTAGTGTGACGACCGGGATCGTCATATCGCTTTGAATGCTGCCGCTCCAGTATTTGTCGGCTAGGGTGTAGGCCGATATGCCCGTCTGCGAACCAATCACACGGGCTTGATAGTCGTCTTCCATCGGATGGATGCCGCCCCAACGGCGAGACTGACCCGCAAGATCGGCAGCATCGTAATACGTGGTCCACTGCAAATCGACGCTTTGGCTGGGCCCAAGATCGATCTGCATAGTGTTCGCCGCTACTGTCTTGTGATGGAAGCCACCAGGGAAGGAACTGCTGCCGGTGAGGCGCGTCATGACTTCCGCCGCTGAACGCGAGAAGCAGCTATGACCAGAGACATAGCCAGGGAAAGCGGGAGTATTGAATGTCTTCCGCTGGAACGGCACCCAGTCCTTCGCCAGCATCCAG
>JAQGPI010000255.1 GCA_028293175.1 Verrucomicrobiaceae bacterium
CTCACGGCTGATGGGGTATTAACTGGAAAAGGCGGCGGCGGCGACAACGGCAGTTTCGAACTTGATGTGAAGGCGCTGGTCGCCACGTCTACACTGAGTGCCGCATTGAGCACCGCGTCGCTCACCCAAAGCCAGTCTATCCGTGTGCGCAGCGGCGATGTGACCATTGATGGAACTTCCGCCGTGCATGATTTCCGCCTTTCGGCGGACCAGGGCGCTATCACGGTGACAGGTACCATTGATGCTTCGGGCATTACCGGTGGCAGCATTGCACTGGCTTCACGTGGTGATCTTATTTTGAGCAGCGGTTCCACACTTACGGTCGCCGCACAGACTTTTGACAGTGCGGGCAAAGGCGGCAGCGTGACTCTGGAATCCGGTACCCAGAGGAATGGAGTTATAGGTACAGGCAGTGTTCGCATCCTGGACGGCTCCAAGATCGATCTTTCCGTCGCATCAAAAATCGCGGGCGATGCGGCCACGATTGGCAGCAGTGCCTATCAAGGACAATACAGCGGCAAGCTGCATATCCGCGCACCGCAGAATGTGACCGGCACCGATCTACTGCTGGGCTCCATCAATGGCACCATCGTCGATGCCTCCAGCATCGTGGTAGAAGGCTATCGCCTGTATGATCTGACTGCGAGCGGCGGCGCTATTACAAGCGCCGTTCGGACAACGATCTTCAACAACGCGCAGTCTTTCCTCGGTACGGCCGGAACCACGACGGCGAACTACACGAACATGACTAACCGCCTGCTGGCAAATAACGCAGGTCTCAGCTCCGTGTTTGTGCTCGCACCCGGTGCTGAACTTATTAACCGCACGGGAGACCTCAGCCTTGGATCGTTGACTTCTGATACGACAGATGACTGGAATTTATCGAACTTCCGTTTCGGCGCGAAAGGTGCCGCAGGGGTTCTCACACTGCGCGCTGCGGGCAATGTAAATTTCTATAACGCTCTGAGCGATGGGTTCACTCCCACGCTTGTCAATACCGACGCCACGTGGCTCTGGCTCGCGCGCATGACCAATCAGAACCCGTTGTTGCCCGTGAATGCCCAGTCATGGGCGTACCGCATCACGGCAGGTGCGGACAATACTGCGGCGGACTTCCGCCAAGTGCAGCCGCTCGCCGGTCTTGGGAGCGCTTCGGGCTTGGTTCGCATTGGCAAAGATGGCGGCGCCATGGTCGCCAATGGCGGTGCGAATGCGGTGACCAGTGACGTCATCGGAGCGAACACCAGTGGGGGTGGTCGAGGCCTTTATCAGGTGGTGCGCACCGGCAGCGGCGATATCGACATCACCGCCGGCCGCAGCGTACAGTTGCTCAATCAATTCGCCACCATCTACACCGCGGGCACGCGCGTGGCGGATGTTACGCTTGGCGGCACTTTTGACGTTTTCGCCCTCAGCCAGGTCGGCGGTGCTGACGTTATCGGTGCAAGCCAGCAGAATTATCCCTCCATCTACAGTGTCGCCGGCGGCAATGTGAACATCAATGCCGGTGCCGACATTGAGCGGCTTGGCACCAGTTCTTCGCGCGAGCTGCCCAACAACTGGCTGTACCGGCGGGGCTATGTTATTACTGACGATGATCCCAATGCAGCCGATGACCCGAATGATCCCAATGATCGTAACGCAGGGGAATTTGATGCCACCGGCTTTGGTACCGGTATCGCCTCGACAACATGGTGGATTGACTTCAGTAACTTCTTCCAGGGTGTAGGAGCCCTCGGCGGAGGCAACGTGTCTCTTCGGGCAGGCGGAAATGTCACCAATGTGGATGCCGTGGTGCCTACCAACGCCCGCACAAGCAAAGGCACCAGCGGCAATTTACTGGCGGTGAACCAGACGACACTCGAACTCGGCGGGGGAGACCTTAGCGTGCGCGCCGGCAACAACATCGACGCCGGAGTGTATTACGTGGAACGGGGGCGGGGCCTGTTGGCCGCAGGTGGACAAATCACCACCAATGCCACGCGTTCGCCCCGGCAGATTAACACTTCCACGGGTGCCAACGCGGTTCTTGAAGAAAGTACTTGGCTGCCCACGACGCTCTTCGTCGGCAAAGGCGGCTTCGACGTTAGTGCGCGGGGCAACGTCTTGCTTGGCCCTGTAGCGAATCCCTTCCTTCTACCAGTGGGTTTGGGCAATAGCTTCTGGAACAAGACCTATTTCTCCACTTATTCGGCTGACAGCTATGTGAATGTGTCCTCGCTGGGCGGCAGCCTGACTTTGCGGCAGGGCACTTATGTGAACAATGTTTTCACTCCCTTGCTTGAAGCGTGGTCACAGTCACAGCAGTTGCTCACGGCTAGTTCTTCAGGTCAGGCGCAGCCGTGGCTGCGACTCGCGGAAACCAACGTGACACCGTTCCGCACCAGCGTCTCGCTTCTGCCCGGCACTTTCCGGGCGACGGCCTATTCGGGAGACATCAATATTGTTGGCAATCTCACCCTTTCGCCCTCAGCCGCCGGCACGCTAGACCTTCTTACGCGCAGTGGTATCAACGGTTTGCAGCCCACGGGCTTCAACAGCAATGAAAACAAGACCGCGTGGGTAGCCTCCCGCATCACGGTGTCCGATGCAGATCCCGCCGCCATCCCCGGGGTCACTTCGCCCTTCGCTTATCAGTCGCTGGTTGGAACCAGTTCGTCACAGGCCACGCAGACACGGACCGACTTCCTTGGCGACATTGACCAGTTGTTCCGTGAGACTGGCGCCACGAGCGGCACCCAAGCTTCCCAGCAGGTGAAGCAAACCTTGCATGCTGCCGGCCTGCTTCACGCTGCGGACCTTACCCCGGTACGGCTATACGCGGGTGCGACGGACATCAGTGGCCTTACCCTGTTTTCCCCCAAGGCCACGCGGGTCATCGCTGGCCGCGATGTGACCGATGTGGCGCTATACGTGCAGAACCTTCGTGATGACGACGTGAGCGTCGTGTCGAGCGGTCGGGACATCATTCCCTACAATCCCAATTCTACCCTGCGAATTGGGGCCAAGACAGGCGCTAACTTTGTAGTGGAAGGTTTCTTCCAGGCGGGTACGGGCGCGCAGGCAGGCGACCTTCAGATCGGTGGGGTTGGCACGCTCGAAGTGCTGGCGGGCCGCAACCTTGACCTGGGCGCTGCCACTAGCACTAGCGATGGCACTGCTGCCGGTATCACCAGCATTGGCAACGCCCGCAATCCCTACCTCCCAGTGGAAGGCGCAAGCCTGATCGTTGGCGCTGGCATTGGGCCTTCCCTCAGCTTGGAGAGCACGCAGATCGAATTTGACTCCTTCCTGTCAAGCGTGCTCCAAGGTGCTCAAAGCGCACGTTACTTGGCCGAGCTTAATGCTCTCGATGCGAGCAGCACCACTCTTACTAAGGCTGGAATCGACAAGCTTGACCCTGCCAAGCGTGCACAGGTTGCCCTCCAGTTGTTCTATCTTGTGCTGCGTGATTCGGGCCGCGACAGGAACCTCGCTGGAAGCGCTTCCTTCGGCACCTATACCGACGGCTTCGCGGCCATTACCTCACTGTTCGGGGGGAGCAGGTACAGCGGTGACATTATCACCCGTGAGCGTGACATCCGTACCAAATCCGGCGGCGACATCAGCCTGTTCGCGCCGGGTGGCAGCGTCAGCCTCGCGCAAAGCATTTCACGCAATGCCCTCATTCCCCCCGGCATCATCACGGAATCAGGCGGCAATATCAATATCTTCACCGATGCCGATGTGAACCTCGGTGTATCACGGATTTTCACACTCCGCGGTGGAGACATCAGCATCTGGTCTACCAATGGCAACATAGCGGCGGGTGCTTCATCCAAGACAGTGCAGTCTGCTCCTCCTACTCGCGTGCTCATTGATCCGACCAGCGCGGATGTAACTACGGATCTTGCCGGGCTTGCTACGGGCGGCGGTATAGGCGTGCTCGCCACAGTTGCGGGCATTCCGCCCGGGGGCGTGGATCTTATTGCACCTAATGGCACTATCGACGCCGGTGACGCCGGCATCCGGGCCACCGGCAATCTCAACATCGCTGCCGTGACTGTCTTGAACGCCAGCAATATCAGTGTAGGGGGCAGCAGTTCCGGCGCGCCTGCCGCCCCAAGCGTAAGCACCCCAAATATCGGTGGGCTCACCTCAGCCTCCAACACTGCCGGAGCTAGCAACAACGCAGCAACGGCGGCTTCTGCCTCAAAACAACAGGCCAGCAAAGCCGGAACACCTCAGCAGCTCCCGAGCATCATTAGCGTCGAGGTCCTGGGCTACGGGGGAGGCAATGACGACGAAGAAGAAGAGAAGAAGAAGCGCAAGAAGACTCAGCAAGGCCAGCAGCCTTAGCTCGAAATCTTGCAGGCTGCGCTGGACCTATGTTTCCGGGTTTCATAGGGCTGCAAAACGCCGTCTTCGCTTCTTTAGGAGCAGCCTCGTCCTAACGGCGTCCTCACCGTCATGACAATCAACTTTGCGAGAAAAAAAGCAAATATGGAAATTTCTACTTTTCAAATTATTAACATTTGTTATAATTGCTATGAAATTAGAAATTATGAAAAAGCTCATCCTGATCCAAAACGACTACACGGGTGCGGGCAAAAGCACTCTCGTGCGGCTTCTCCGTCGCTATCTGAATCAACATCGCGTTTCTCACCAGTTCGTTATGCTGGATGAGGAAGAGATGTCCAGCGAGCCCGACGTCCGCTACATTAATCCCATCCAAAAGGGG
>JAQGPI010000258.1 GCA_028293175.1 Verrucomicrobiaceae bacterium
TGGGACAGTGGTTTTCTTCAGAAGTCGATGCCCGATCAGGGCGATGAGGAAAGTGCCGCAAATCAGCAGCGTGGAAAGCGCATTGATTACCGGCAGGCTCCGGCTGGTCTTGGCCATGCTGAACACCCGCGAGGGCAGAGTCGCCGCCCCCGGACCCGAGACAAAGAAGGTGATGACAAAATCATCGAGCGACAAAATAAACGCCAGCAGGCCACTCGCCACGATCCCTGGCCAAAGCACGGGTAGTACTACGCGCCATGCCACCTGCCAGTTGGAAGCACCCAGATCACGCGCGGCATCAATGATTTGAAAGTCGAAGCTTTGCAACCGCCCAAGCATCAGCGCAGTCACATAGCAGAGGCAAAACGTGATGTGCGCCGCGATTACCGAGCCGTAGCCCAACTCCCAGCCGACACTGACAAAGAACAACTGCATGGCCACGCCGATCCAAATATCCGGCACCGCCAGCGGCAGTTCGGTCAGCACCAGATGAAAGCGCTGCAAGGGTGAGCGATAGCGATGCAAGCACCATGCCGCCACAGTTCCCATTAGCGTCGCGCCGATGGTCGCACAGGCTCCAATTTGTAAGGTGTTGAGCAAGGCCTGGATGGTGGCCTGATCCTTAAACAGCCTCTCATACCACACCCAGCTAAAGCCCTCCCACTGGCCGCCGTATTTCGAGGCATTGAAGGAATTCGCCATCAGCACCAGCAAGGGTGCGTAGAGAAACACCAGCACAGCGGCGAGGCAGAGGGTGGTGAAGCAGTGGGATTTCATGCCGACTCCTCCGACTTCCGTCTCACCGCCAGGAATACCGCAGGCATCGCCAACAAAGCCAATGCCGTGGCCAGTGCAGCCGCCTGAGGCAGATTGCGGTCCGAGAACAATCGCTGGCCGATCTTGCTGCCCAGCATTTCCGCATCAATGCCGCCGACCATTTCCGGCACGACATAGGAGCCTAGGCTGGGAATGCCGACGAGCAGGGCGGCTGCCACGAGGCCCGATTTAATGGAGGGCAGCACCACTTTGAAAAACGATTGGAGACGTGTGGCACCGAGGTCGTGCGCGGCGTCGAGCAGGGCAGGATCGAACTTCTCCATGGCGGCGTAGATAGGCAGCACGGCCATGGGCAGGTAGGTGTAGATCATCACGATGACCACGACCGTGGGATTGTAGAGCAGCATGGAGTCCTCGCCCATGAGTCCCCTGGACTTGAACCAAGTGGCGAGCAGGCCGTTGTCTTGAAGCAGCACGCGCCAAGAGTACACGCGGATGAGGAAGCTGGTCCAAAAGGGCAGCACCACGAGCAGCAGCAGCCAGGAGCGCCATTGCCGGGATGCGCGGCTGATGCGCCAGGCTACGGGCAAGGCCAGCAGCACGCAGCCCGCGGTGGTGTGTGCTGAAACCCACAGCGTGCGCCAGATGGTTTCGAGGTAGCCCTCTTCGCCAAACACTTTCCACGCTGAGGTTGTCCATCCTTCGCCCACGCCGCCGGTCACGTCGGCAGGATGAAAGGCCATCAAAAACAGATGCGCTGCGGGCCAGGCAAAGAGTGCCAGCATCCACGCAAACGAGGGCGCGGTGAACAGTGCCTCAGCCACACTTTTTCGTTGCGGCGGGGCGGGGGAGGCAGGCGGCGGCATTGGGAGGTGGACCGTGGAGTTGGGATCTCAAGACGTCGAGCGAAGATTATTCTAGACGAATCAGTCAAGAATAATAGTGGACTAGTCGTCTAGTGAACGCCATGAAGGAACACTCACTACCACTATGGGACGCACTTCTGATGCCAAGCAACGATTGATGGACGCGGTTCTTGACCTCGTCTGGAAGGGATCGTACGGGCATACCAGTGTTGATCTCATCTGTGAACAGGCAGGTGTAAAGAAGGGCAGCTTCTACCACTTCTTTGAATCCAAATCGGATCTGACCGCGGAGGCGCTGGAGGATTCATGGGCGCGGGTTTACCGGCCTATGTACGATAGCATCTTTTCCCCAAGTAAGAGTCCTCTCGACCGGCTGAAGGATCATGTGGAGAACTGCTACGAAGAACAGAAAAAGGAGTTCGACAAATGTGGGCGCGTGCTCGGCTGCCCTTTGTTTTCCTTGGGCAATGAGATCAGCATGCAGGAGCAAAGACTGCGCGAAGTGGTGCAGAACATGCTGAACATTCATGTGCGCTATCTGGAAACGGCGCTTCGCGACGGTCACTCGCAAGGCTTGTTTTCCTGTCCCCATCCGACGCTGATGGCCCACACGTTGTTCCGTTATTGTGAAGGCACCCTCACCGAAGCGCGCATCATGAATAATCTTGAGCTTCTTCGGGACATGGGGCCCGCCATCCTGGGCCTGCTCGGCCTCAATGATTTTTCTTCTGTCAAGCTTGCCGCCTGACAGCTTGTTCATCCGTATCGTCTCCGCCTTTTTTATTCCGCGTAGTTGACCGACTGGCCAACTACCGTTCACCTCCACGCCTCCTCTCTCATGAAAGCCCGTCAGTTTGTTGTCCTTGCCTTGCTCGCGCTGAACCTCGCGAACTGCAAAAAGCCCGAAGCGGGCCCACCGCCTGCCATGCCGCTTACAGGTGTGACGGTTGCACCACCGGTGACGAAGGAAGTGCAGGAATGGGATGAGTTCACTGGGCGTATTGATGCCCTTGAAACCGTCGAAGTGCGCCCGCGCGTCTCCGGCAGTTTGGAGAGCGTCAATTTTAAGTCCGGCCAGATTGTTAAGAAAGGCGACCTCCTGTTCACACTTGATGCGCGGCCCTTCCAGGCAGTGCTAGATCGTGCTGAAGCCGAAGTGCTGCGCGCCTCTACCAAGCTGGAGCTTTCCAAAATGGAGGCCGACCGCGCCGAAAAGTTGATCGCCTCTCATGCCATCAGCAGCGAGGAAGCAGACACCAAACGCATGACGTTCCGCGAAGCCAACAGTGCTCTAGCTTCGGCGAAGGCGACGGTGAAAGCGGCGGCGCTGGACGTAGAATTTTGCACACTGCGCTCGCCTATCGAAGGACGAGTGAGCCGCGCAATGGTCACGGCGGGCAACTATGTGAGCGGCGTGGCTGGCTTTACCACCTTGCTGACCACAGTCGTGACAGCTGATTCGGTCTATGTTTATGCGGATGTGGATGAAGCGACCTTCAACAAGTACCAGCGCCTGAGCACCAGCGGCAAGGGTACCCATCTCACTGACAAGACCACCGTGGCTGAAATGAGGCTGGATGGTGAAGAAGGCTACCCGCACGCAGGCCGCATTGAGTCCTTCGACAACCGCATTCAGGGCACCACCGGCAGCATCTTGGTGCGGGCGATTTTTGACAACAAATATGGCAGCATGCGGCCCGGTGCATTTGTGCGCATGCGGCTTCCCGCCGGCCCGCCTTATAAGGCGATGCTGGTGGATGAGAAGGCCATCGGCACCGCGCAGGGCCTCAAGTACGTGCTGACCGTGGATGCCAAAAACATGACCGAGTACAAGCCGGTGGAAACGGGTCCTTTGATCGAGGGCCATCGCGTGATTCGCAGTGGCGTGGCGAGCTCCGATTCCATCATCGTCAACGGTCTTGCGAAGGTGCGCCCTGGCATGCCGGTGGCACCCGCAGCGGAAAAGCCCGCCGAAAAGAAAGTCGCCTCCAGGCTCTAGCTTGTCGTCCTCTCATCCTCCCTAACCCACCAAGCCGGGCCGCCTATGCGAGCTCTGGCCAAGAGACCCCCTTGCCATGAATTTCAGCCAATTTTTCGTCACCCGCCCGATCTTTGCGGGGGTGCTTTCCGTTCTGCTGCTCATCGTGGGCGGCATCTCGTTGACGAGCCTGCCGATCAGCGAATACCCCGAGGTATCGCCGCCTAACATCGTGGTGCGGGCCATGTATCCGGGTGCCAATCCGGAGGTGATTGCCGAAACGGTTTCCACGGTGCTGGAAAAGGAAATCAACGGCGTTGCCAACAGCTTGTACATGTACTCGCAGACCACCGGCGACGGCGTAATGACGCTGACGGTGACCTTCAAGATCGGCACCGATCTGGACAAGGCGCAGACAGCGGTGCAGAACCGCGTGAATCAGGCGTTGCCACGTTTGCCGGAAGAAGTGCGCAGGCTGGGTGTGTCAGCTTTGAAGAGCTCGCCGGATTTGACCATGGTGGTGCATTTGTTCTCACCAGACGGTCGCTACAACGACATCTTCGTGCGCAACTATGCCACGATGAACGTGAAGGACCAGCTCGCCCGTGTCTCGGGTGTGGGACAGGTGCAAGTGTTTGGTTCGGGCGATTACTCGATGCGTGTGTGGCTGGACCCTGAGAAGGTGGCTTCGCTGAGCATGACGCCGGGCGACATCGTGCGTGCGGTGCAATCGCAAAACTCGCAGGTGGCCGCCGGTTCGATCGGCAATCAGCCGGTGAACAAGGATGTGCCTCTGCAATTGCAGATCAAGACCAAGGGCCGTCTGGTCACCGAGGAGGAGTTCTCTCACATCATCATCAAGACCGGTCCGAATGGCGAGACGGTGGAGCTGGGCGATGTAGCGCGTGTTGAACTCGGGGCAGGGGACTACAGCCTGCGCAGCCTTTTGAACAACAAGAGCGCGGTGGCCGTGCCCATCTTCCAGCAGCCTGGATCTAATGCTCTGCAGCTTTCCAAAGATGTGCGCGGGGTGATGGCTGAGATCGCCAAGAGCTTCCCCGAAGGCCTCAAGTATGATGTGGTGTACGATCCCACGGTCTTCGTGGAAAAGTCGATTGATGCGGTGGTTCATACCCTGCTCGAGGCCATCCTGCTGGTGGTAATTGTGGTGCTGGTCTTCTTGCAAACCTGGCGTGCTTCCCTCATCCCGCTGGCGGCCGTGCCGGTGTCGCTGATTGGCACTTTTGCGGTCATGCATGCCCTTGGATTTTCCATCAATGCGCTGTCACTTTTCGGCCTGGTGCTAGCCATCGGGATCGTGGTCGATGATGCCATCGTGGTGGTGGAGAACGTAGAGCGAAACATCAGCGAGGGGCTTGATCCCGTCGCCGCCACGAAGAAAGCCATGAGCGAAGTCACGGGACCCATCATTGCAACAGCCCTGGTGCTTTGCGCGGTCTTCGTTCCCACGGCCTTCATCAGCGGCCTCACGGGACAGTTTTACAAGCAGTTCGCCCTAACAATCGCGATCAGCACCGTCATCTCTGCTTTCAATTCGCTCACCCTTTCGCCGGCCTTGAGCGCGCTTTTGCTGAAGGACCATCATGCGAAGCCCGACTTTTTGGCGCGGATCATCAACTTCCTGTTCGGATGGTTCTTCCGCCCCTTCAACAAGCTCTTCGACATGCTGTCCAGCGGCTACCAATGGATAGTGGCCAAGGCCATCCGCTTCAGTGTCGTGGCGCTGCTGCTTTACGCAGGATTGGTCTATGGAGGCTGGGAGGTGTTCAATCGTGTGCCCACGGGTTTCGTGCCAGTGCAGGACAAGCAGTATCTGGTGGCCTTTGCGCAGTTGCCAGACGGCGCTTCACTTGATCGCACGGATACCGTGATGCGCCGCATGAGCGACATCATGCTCAAGCATCCGGGGGTATCTGATGCCATTGAATTCACGGGTCTTTCGATCAACGGTTTCACCAATGCCTCCAACTCCGGTATCGTGTTCGTGGGCTTGAAATCCTTCGAAGAACGTACGACTCCGGACCTGTCGGGTTTTGCCATTGCAGGGGCCTTGAATGCGGAATTCAGCCAGATTCAGGATGCCTTTATTCTTTGCGTGCCGCCACCGCCGGTGAATGGCATGGGGGCCATCGGTGGCTTCAAAATGCAGATCGAAGACCGTGCCGACTTGGGCTATCAAGCTCTGGCCGATGCAACAAATGCGGTGATTGCCAAGGCCTATCAAAACCCTGCGCTTGCCGGTGTCTTCACGGGCTTCCGCGAAAGCACACCGCAGATTGAAACGGATGTGGACTGGGTGAAAGCGGAGAGCATGGGCATCTCCAAACAGGACATTTCCATGGTCTTGCAAGTGTACCTGGGATCGCTGTATGTGAATGACTTCAACCGCTTTGGCCGGACTTGGCAGGTGGTGTTGCAGGCAGACCAAAAGTTTCGCAGCCGTGCGGAAGACATTGCCAAACTGAAGGTGCGTAACACTCGTGGCGAGATGGTACCGCTGGGCGCAGTGTTGAAGGTGAAGAACGGCACCGGACCGGACCGCGTGATGCACTACAATTCTTATCCGAGCGCCGAGATTAACGGCGGCCCAGCTCCTGGTTATAGCTCTGGCCAAGCGGAAGCGGCGATCGCTCAGATCGCTCGCGAGACATTGCCAAAGGGCATGAGCTTCGAATGGACGGAACTGACCTACCAGCAGATCCTGGCGGGCAACACGGCGCAGTTTGTGTTTCCGTTGTGCATCCTCCTGGCGTTCCTGGTGCTGGCCGCCCAGTATGAGAGTCTGCGCATGCCGCTGGCTATCATCTTGGTGATCCCCCTTACGGTGCTCAGCGCTATGGTGGGCGTGATGATTGAGGACATGGACAACAATATCTTCACCCAGATCGGTCTTATCGTGCTGGTGGGTCTGGCCTGTAAGAATGCCATTCTGATCGTGGAGTTTGCCAAGGTGAAACAGGACGAAGGACACACCGCTACTGAGGCGGCGCTTATCGCCGCCAAACTGCGTCTGCGTCCCATCTTAATGACCAGTATCGCCTTCATCGCAGGTGTGTGGCCGCTGGTAGCCAGCCACGGTGCCGGTGCTGAAATGCGCCGTGCCATGGGCGTTGCGGTCTTCAGCGGCATGATTGGCGTGACCTTCTTCGGCTTACTGTTGACGCCAGTGTTCTATCGCCTGCTGATGGGCACCCGAGCGAAGAAGAAAGCGCCTGTAGTGGAGGCAGAGTCAGAAGTGATTGCTGAACCTGCGGTTTGATTTTGGTGTGCGGCGGTATCACGGCAAACGCCGCAATATGTCGTGCTTCAGTCGGGCAGGATCAGGACGTAGATCTTGCAATGCGATAATGACCAGCCGCTTCGGTTCCACCACATAAAAAAAAGACCGTAGTGCGAGCGGCGGATCAGCGCCCTCCGCACCGGCTTTTGCCATTCCTGCGCCAATTCAGTTGCTCTGCAACATGGGTTTTACATCCCGTTTCGCGCATTGCGGATGAGCGCCACCATTACGCCCTGAATCAAGAGTTCCTGCACGGGAATGAGATCAGGGTATTTGGGGTTCTCGGCTTTTAGGTAGGGGGAGCCGTTGTTGATGACGTAGCGTTTGAGCGAGGTCTCGCCGTCGATTAGGGCAGCGACGATTTCCTTGGGGCGCGGCTCGCGGATTTCGAGAATCACAGAATCACCATCGAGAATGTGGGCGCCGGTCATGGAATCGCCGCGCACGATGAGGGCAAAGGTACGCGCATTGCGGCCTACGCCGAGTGTTTGTACATCCAACGAGATACAACCTTCCTGATGCTCTGGAGTATCGGCAGCGAAACCGGCGGCGATGCGGCCAAACACAGGAACGTCCACCACTTCCGCGCGGTCGAGGTCGGCGGGGAACACCACAGCGCGGGCTTTGCCAGCATGGCGTTGGATCACACCTTTCTTTTCCAGGGCACGCAGATGGCTCATGGCGGCGGTCTGGCTGGCAAAGCCAAAGTGCCGCTGAATCTCGCGAGTGGAAGGCATCACGCCGTTCTCTCGCTGGTAATCACGCAGATACTGCAAAAGCTCCGACTGACGGCTGGTCAGCGATTCGTCGTGGTGAGTGGCAAGAATCATAATGTGTTCGTACGAACATACAGCAACTTTTCTCCTGCGAAAGCAATCTTTTCATTACACAACTGTTACCACCAAGCTGAGCGACAACTGCGATTCATCCTGTTGTAAGGCTTGTGCTGTCACTGCATTCTGCCCATGCTAGGGATCTTACTTCAATTATGCCCGCAAAGAATGCTGCCAAGACCGTGCTTCTCGTCGCTAGTGGCGACTTGCGTATCTCCGCCAATCAAACCTGCTGGCCAGCGCAGCAGGCTATGGAGACCTCCCTGGAGGAGGCACTGCAAAAGGAAGGCTGGACGGTGGTGCGCGGGCATGCTGTTGATCCGGCGAAGAAACATGGCTTCATCGATTCGCAGAAGATGGGCATGGAGGTGTTTCGCGGCATTGATCCGAAGTCACCACTGATCGTGGCCGAGGCGGTGTGGCAATACTCGCATCATGTGCTGGCAGGATTGACGACGCACAAGGGTCCCATCTTGACCGTGGCCAACTGGAGCGGCCAGTGGCCCGGCTTGGTAGGCATGCTGAATTTGAACGGCTCGCTGACTAAAGCTGGAGTGAATTATTCGACTCTTTGGAGCGAGGATTTCAAGGATGACTTCTTCATCACCAAGCTGCGCCAGTGGCTGAAGAGCGGCAAGATCACGCATGATCTCTCGCATGTGAAGCTGCTCGATGAGGTGAAGATACCGGCCAAGACGCAGAAGCTCGGCGCAGATCTGGCGAAGGAGCTGAAGGATAACAAGACAATCATGGGGGTGTTCGACGAGGGGTGCATGGGCATGTTCAACGCCATCATCCCGGATCACGCGCTGCATGCCTGCGGCGTGTTCAAGGAACGGCTGAGCCAGAGCGCGCTGTATCACGAGGTGCAGCAGGTGTCTGACAGTGAGGCCTTCACGATTCACGGCTGGATGGTGAAACGCGGCATGAAGTTCAACCTGGGCGAGGATCACGCCACTACGCTCACGCGCGATCAGGTGCGGCTCCAGTGCAAGATGTACGCGGCGGCGCTGCGCATCGCGGATGACTTCGGCTGTGAGGCCATCGGCATCCAGTATCAGCAAGGGCTAAAGGACCTGCTGCCAGCGAGTGATTTGGTGGAAGGCATGCTCAACAATACGGACCG
>JAQGPI010000260.1 GCA_028293175.1 Verrucomicrobiaceae bacterium
TCGTGCAGCGTGGACAGCTCCCTGCCGTGCAGATCGGTGGCCGCTGGCGTATCAAGCGCAGCCTGCTCGACCGCGATGTGCTACGCAAGGAAGATGAAGCTGGTCAGCCTACCGTCATGGTGGTGGATGATGATCCAGCCCTCCAGGCACTGTTTAAGCAGTTCCTCAAGAAGGCCGGTTTCGGCCGCTTGGTGGTGGGCTCCGGTGCGGAAGCCATCAGCATGGCGAAGAAGCAGAAGTTCGACTTCGTGTTTCTCGACTTGAAGCTTCCTGATATTCCTGGTGACGAAGTTTACACTCAGCTCAAGGAAATTTATCCAGACCTGCCCATCGTTGTGATCACGGGCTATCCGGACAGCGAAATCCTCAGCCGCATCCTGTCCCATGGTCCTGTGACCGTGATCAAGAAGCCCATCGAGTACGAACAGCTCAACAAGGCTGTGAAGCAGCTCGGTCACAAAGGTGCCGACGCCGTCGCCTAATTGATCTGACATTATTTGAAAGCCGGTGGCTGCGTGAAGCGGTCACCGGCTTTTCCGTGTGTGGAGGTACAAAAAAAGCGGCAGGAACCCGAACGAGTTCCTGCGCTAAAAGGTAATGTTTACAGCTTGCCCATCAACTGGAGCAAAGCCTTGGCCATGTCCGCAGGCGAATCCGCCACGGCGATGCCACATTCAGCGAGGATCTTCTTCTTCGCCTGGGCTGTATCTTCCTCTCCGCCGACGATGGCGCCAGCGTGGCCCATGCGGCGGCCTGGAGGTGCCGTTGCTCCGGCAATGAAACCGGCGATTGGCTTCTTGCAATGATCCTTAGCCCAGCGGGCGGCTTCGGTTTCGGCGTTGCCGCCGATTTCACCGATCATGATGATGCCTTCGGTTTCGGGGTCCTCATTAAACATCTTCAAGATGTCGAGGTGGTTGGTGCCATTGACCGGATCGCCGCCGATGCCGACGCAGGTGCTTTGACCGTAGCCGCGAGTGGTGAGCTGCCACACGGCCTCATAGGTGAGGGTGCCGGAGCGGGAAACCACGCCGATGTTGCCGCGCTTGTGAATGTAGCCGGGAGCAATGCCGATGCGGCAGCCCCCGTGGGATTTCTCGCCCAGACCAGGGGTGACAAGGCCCGGGCAGTTGGGGCCGATCAGGCGCGTCTTGCTTCCAGCCATCGCGGCCTTCACCTTGATCATGTCGTTGATCGGAATGCCTTCGGTGATGGCTACGACGAGATCCATGCCGGCGTTCACGCCTTCCAGAATCGCGTCAGCGGCGAAGGGTGGGGGAACAAAGATCACGGCGACGGTCGCACCCGACTGCCTAGCAGCTTCTGAGACGGTGTCATACACTGGCACCTTGTGCGAGCCGTGCTCAAAAGTTTGGCCGCCCTTGCCCGGCGTCACACCTGCCACAAGCTGGGTGCCGTAGTCGAGCGAAGCCTTGGCGTGGCGGGAACCAAAGTCACCTGTGATGCCTTGGACGAGGATGCGTGTTTCGGGAGTTACGAGGATGGCCATGGGAATGTGAGGGAGTAGCGAATTAAAAGGAAAAAAGTGAGTCTGTGGAGCTCGACTGTCAGGAATGCCCCGGCTTGCGCTTGTGAAGGATCAACGTGTTGCCGTCGGGATCGGAAACCATCAGCATGTGGCAGACAGGCGTTTCAAAGGGGCCCATTTTGATGGGGGTGTTGGCGGCTTGGATGTCGGCGACGGCCTTGTCGAAGTCTTCCACTTCGAGCCCGACGCAGCAGCCGTCCGGCGTGGGTTTCGAATCTGCGTAGCGACCGAGGCTGAGAGTGCCCGCGCCGATGTCGTATTCCACCCAGTGACCTTTTTCACCCATGTCTGAGTTCACGGTCATTTTTAGGCCCAGCACGCCTTCATAGAAGGCGCGTGAGCGGGCCATATCCGTGACCGGATAACAGGAGAAGGCGATCTCGACGACGTTCATGGTGATTATGCTGCGTTAACGGCGTCGACAATCTTTTGCGCGGCGTCGGTAAGACCTTCAGCGCTGGTGATAGCGAGACCGCTGGCGGCGAGGGTGGCCTTGCCAGCTTCGACGTTGTTGCCTTCCAGGCGGACGACGAGGGGGATGCTCAGGCTTACTTCCTTTGCGGCAGCGATGATGCCGTCCGCGATGATCTGGCAGTCCATGATGCCGCCGAAGATGTTGACCAGAATGCCCTTCACATTCGGGTCACCCAGGATGATCTTGAAGGCTGCCGTCACCTGCTCCTTGGTCGCTCCACCGCCCACGTCGAGGAAGTTAGCAGGCTCGCCGCCGTGGAGCTTGATGATGTCCATCGTGCTCATGGCAAGGCCCGCGCCATTCACGAGGCAGGCGATGTTGCCGTCCAGACCGATGTAATTGAGGTTGAACTCGCTAGCGGCGACCTCACGGGGGTCTTCTTCCGACTTATCGCGCATGGCGACGATTTCCGGATGACGGTAGAGCGCGTTGTCATCGAAGCCGAACTTCGCATCCAGCGCCACGAGCTGGTTGTCCGTGGTCAGGGCCAGCGGATTCACTTCCACCATGGCGCAATCCGTCTTCAGGTAGAGGTTGAACAAGGCAGTGAAGATCTTCACCGCCTGGTTCATGAGCGGGCCGCGGAACCCAAGCTCAGCGGCGATCTTGCGGCACTGGTAGGGCTGCAGGCCGATGGTCGGGTGAACGAATTCCTTGATGATCTTCTCAGGCGTGTTCGCCGCCACGTCCTCGATGTTCATGCCGCCCTCGGTGCTGGCGATGATCGCATGGCTGCTGGTGCCGCGGTCAAACAGCACGGCAAAATAGTATTCCTTCGTGATATCAACGGACTTGGCGATAAGCACCTTGCTCACCAGCTTGCCTTCCGGCCCGGTCTGATGCGTCACCAGCGTCTGCCCCAGCATCTTCGCTGCGATGTCCTTGGCTTCTTCCGCCGTATTGATCACATGCACGCCGCCTTTGAAGCCGTTTTTGAACGTACCCTTGCCACGGCCCCCCGCATGCACCTGTGCCTTCACGACCAGTCCGGTTCCGCCGATGGTGGCGGCCGCCGCGGCAGCTTCTTCAGCGGAGCTGGCAACGATGCCTTTAGGCGTGGCGACGCCGTATTTCTCAAAGAGTTCCTTGGCCTGATATTCGTGGATGTTCATGGCAGATGGGGGCAATGCGTGCAGCCTAGGGCTGCGAAAAGGGAGCCTACAAGTAGGGGGCTGAGCCAAAGCGTCAAGCGAAGTGGGACGCTAGAAGCGAAAAGTGGTTTCATAGCGTTGCCTCGTCGGCGGAACCAAGCCATCGCGCCCTCAACACCGCATTCCCTGTCTAGCCGGATAGGGTGGAAATACGCTGCGGGAGGTGAACCGAGAGCATAGGCCTCGTTATAGGATTTGAGCGACTATGGCTGAGATCTGCGCAAGAAAGTTCTGACTTGGATTGCTGCGGAGGTTAGCTATGCTTGCCTCAATGTCCTCCTTAATACGCTGCTCTTACCCCGCTGTGAAGTCAGCTTGCAACCTGTACCTCGGCGACTGGCAGGCGCTCACCGCACCGCTTCGCCGCCTCTTCGCGCTTGCCCTCTGGGGACTTCTTCTAGCCAGTTGCCAACTCCCGCCCGTTTATGTGCCAGTGAAGAGCGTGGACAAACCGGTGCCAGCCAAATTCGTGCTGACCGACGGCCCGAGCGGGACCAAGTTTATGCCCCAAGTCGCTGCCTTACGTCGCCAAGGGAAGTTGACCGGCGTCCAGCAGAAACCTTTTTTATCCGTAGTGTACAAGTGCACCGACGTGGTGTTCCGGGGAAGGGGCAGTGTGAGATACTTTCTCCATGCCACAGTGACGGTGATGCCCACCGGCGCAGCGTCTTCCGATAAAATGCGGGCCACGGTAGTCGGTAACATTGAAGAAAAGTACCCCGAAGCGACCCATGACTCATTCACCGGGCCGCACGGCGAGGCGGATTACATCACCTATCGCCGGGATCGCAGTGAGTTCACCGATCATTTATCAAACACGAAGGCAGCCTTCAGTGCGGTTCATCTGAGTGGCGTGGAACTGCACGCCTATCAGCGAGGTGAGTTCACAGTGTTGTACCGCTTCGACTTAGCCACGGTCAGGCGCAACGATTTCAGCCGAACCATTGCCGGCTTCATGAAGACATTTGAGGCGCAGCAGGAGGAGAAGACGGCAGCGGAATAAGGGGTGGCATTCCTTATTGATCGAGGGAATCGTGACTCACAGAGCCATTCACGCAGAGCTGATCGATGAGGTCCAAGGCTCGTTTCCGCAGAATTCCATCGCGATTCTCGTGATAGAGCCGAGTTAAAAGTGGACTGATACTGTCGATGTACCACGCGAGTCGATCCGAGTCTTCTTCAACCGGTTCATGAAGTCGGACTATCAGAGTTTCGACCATATCGAAGACAGTGGCAGGCAGAACTGAGGGGCTTTTTACAACGGCATGGATAAAAACGCCTGCGTTGCGCACAAATGCACGACTCCTCACATAGCGGGTGAGAAAGTCGGTAAGGGGGGCGAAATCGATGCCCCTGCTTCGGTTGAAACTAAACCCAGCAGCACGGCATACATCTTGGTCTGGATCGTTTGCGAGTTCAAGTAGCGCTTCCGTAGTCCATGGCTTGCCTTCCTCTACATCCAGGTTGTGGCTGAGCACATCAGCACAGGCAGCGCGCACTTTTGGATCAGGAGACGCCACGCACTCCTGGCAAAGGGGAATAGCATCCACCCCAGAGATCACTGCGATACAGATCAAACGAGCAGCGGTACTGCGTACTTCCGACGATGAAGAAGCCGACATCTTCTTCAGTATCGGCAAGAAAAGGCTCCAATCACGCACAAGACCAGTGTGCATAAACTTGAATGGCCAGTGACTGGTGAGCACATGCTCGTCAGGCAAACGATCAGTAGCGAGCTGAATGAAAAGCTCAGTCGCAAATGATCGGTTTTCTTCCCTGAACGCCACTGCGTAACACAACGACGCCAGCTCAGTGCGGATTGCAGGACAGGAGTCGCTCATCATTTCGAGGATAAATGGCTTTAGATCATGCAGTAACTCGGGATCGGCCCATAACATCTGGCGCAACGCCTCAATAGCTCGTCCACGATCAGACTCAGCAGCCATTGCATAGAGGCGCTCACCCCGCTTGCCCTCCTCAGCAGGATCACGCGCTGTCACACCGCCGCCTGTTCTGGCGTATTCGAGAGCAAGACCGAAAGCCTCACGGATACAACTTCCAGCCTTTATCTTCTCAAGAAGCCTGATAGTGCGCCACGACCATGATGGACCCAATCGGTAGAAATGCTTGGCCGCCTCCAAGGCGAGTGCGGAGTCAAGCTCAAGATTCATTAGTCCATTGTCAATTTCATGAACGAATGCCGTGGATGTCTCAGAATCGCATTGGCCAAGATAATGGATGAACTCTATGGGGCGTTGGCTACAGCCTCGCTCATCACTGCTCCGACCTTGCCATCACGATTACTTAAATGTCGCCAAGATTTTGGTATTCGCTTCTGGTGCGCGATAATACCTTGGAGAAATCGCTCAGGTTTCCAAGTTGAAATAGCATCCTTGTTGAGCGGCGTCTCTCTTCGGACTGGGCCGTAAAGTTGGTGAACCGAGTCAAACTTTCGTTCCCACTCAGCCAAACGCGTTGCCCCGGATTTCGATAATCGCTCTTTTGGAAAAGAGCGAAGCAA
This sequence comes from Verrucomicrobiaceae bacterium, assembly GCA_028293175.1. GTDB lineage: Bacteria > Verrucomicrobiota > Verrucomicrobiia > Verrucomicrobiales > Verrucomicrobiaceae > CAINXC01. Next base: position 5,697 of record JAQGPI010000260.1, read on the forward strand.
CTTCATTTGCTGGTGCCCTCTCCAATTTCCAACGCATGTTTTGGGGGAATCAATACCGTAGTGATCCTGTCTTTGATTTTCATACTGCGGCCAGCACTTCAAGACAGCGGCTTCGATCGCGGCGAATTGGGGGGCGCTAAAACGATTCGCGTGAATTTTCAGTATTTCACACGCGGCTAGTCGGTCCTTGAACGCGACAAATAAAGCTGTGCCGCCACTCGCTAAATACGATGATGCCAAGTCAGCACAAAGATCGTCGTCGCTGCACAAAACAGCTGCATGAAGCCTTTGCAAGGGGCGTAGTTCTGATTTGCGCAGTTGGAACAGCAGTTCTATGGCATAATCTCCGTCAGTTTTGAGCGTCTGATAAAGCGCTTGTGCAAGGGATTTGAATGAGGCTTCATCTGGGGACACATGGTGAAAGTTGCCTCCGCTATGATCATATTCAGACCACATTCCGTATGATCGCCCGATCTCCGCCTGAATAGCTTTAGCAATAGCGGGCAACAGGTTGTCGAGAAACGCGCGGGGTGCCTGCTCAACGGCCAGACCGATCTTCTCTGCAGAGATGTCCTCACTGCGTAGCAATTCGTAACTATGGTTATCGTTTAGCTTGATCCTTTCCTGAATCACTGCTGCCAACCATTCAGCAAGCCACTCGGGTCTCTTTGTGGCCAAGTCTTCCGCGAAAGAGTGGAGTCTGTAGCGTTGATGTGGCTGCTTCTCATCCGATGCGCAACTTTTGCGCATTGCGTCGACCAACCATTCGAAGGTTTCTCTGCTCTCCGAAGCTCGACAGAAGTAGCGCAGCCAGTCAAGTTGAACTCTGTAGCGTTCGTCGTCGAAAAGCGGCTTAAGCAGCGACCATGCTTTCAATTGTGCTTTCTCTTGGTGTTTGAGAATGACACGGAAGAGTCTTTCAACGGCCAACGGACCGCTTTTTTGCAACCATCCCGCGAATGCGCCCTTGTCACATGCCATGTTGAACAGTGGAAGCGAGTTATGAAAGGCGAAGAATATCCGGCATGAGACGGAAGCCGTCACTCCAGCATCGATATCATTCAAAGCCTCGTGAATTCTAGGAGCTATGAGATCCCACTCGCTGTCTTTGGGATCTGGGACTTCGCAGAGGACGGTGATGAGCAGATGCTTGAGGTGTGGCCTGATGGGGTCGGAGGCCAACAGTTCGTGCACGGTTGTGAGGTAGGCGTCGATGTCCTCGTCTCTTTGATAGGCAAGTACCTGTCTCAGTTGGCCGCGCTGAATGAGCGTTTGCTCGCTTTGCAAGAGATACTCAAGGAGGGTGTGGCCACGTTCTTCAAAGAATCGGGCGAAGCAGTAATCAAAGAAGGACTCGTGCCCGAAGCGGACTCGCCGACTTCCTTCCGAGAGAACACCGTTGGTGATCATCCAATCAATGACTGTGGGAGGGAAGCGACTGAGTGATGATCGGGTCACAGCCAACGGTGCCTCGTCATCACCATCGACTGGGGTTATCGGCGCAAGAGCCAGGGCCGTCTCTGCCAGCCTATCGGTTATGCATTTGAGAATCTCGAACCAGGGATTGCCGCTTTGTGAGGGCAGCGCTTGTGACAGATCACGCTCCTTCTTGGTCCAATAGGCGTCAAATAAGTGCTTCGGCGTAACGATGCCCTTCAACGCCTCGCGGTCGTGATTAGTCTCGATCAATAAAGCCAGATATTGAGGCCGACGAAGCAACTGTTCCCTTTGTCGGGCGGAGAACATAGCGGCATCGAACCCTGCTGACGTGAGGATCACCTTGATCTCTTCGTCATTCAGATTCTCGACTTTGTAAATGCCTTCATCTTTGTTTGCCGACTTCGAGCGGTGCAATGGCCGAAAACGTCCGTCATGTCGCCAATCCACTTCCCGGCATGCGATGACTAAATGAATTGGATTCCTTAGCCGATGAGCACGCAAGTCCTGAACAAAATCACAAACATGATCAAACAGCGTTCCTGTGCGTCCCGAATACTGGCTGACTGCGTCGAGTTGATCAATGATGACCAGCGCTGGTTTGCCCGCTGAAGCTCGTGCCATGCAAGCGGCGGGTGGCAAGGGTAAGTCGAGCGCATCCTGGAGTTCTCTGGCCGTAATGGTGGCTGAAAGCTCATCGAGTCTGATAGCTAGCACCGGCCAGCCTCTGGCAATACAGGCGTCGGCAATCTGAAGCATAACGGCACTCTTGCCTCCGCCTGGGGAGCCCAGGACAATAATATCCTCTCCCCACGTCTCGTCAGCCAAAGCTTCAAGGATGGTCGATGCTAGTTGCCGACGCAGTGGCGGATTAATCAATCTTCGCCGCACCCCGTCCAGGTATCGATACGTCTGCGTGAACAATCGGGCAAGCACTCTGGGGTCATCGCCCACTATCTGTCTTTCAATTCCACGACCAGCCAGCCATTGCCAGACTTTCGAGGCTGTCACTCTCTGAT
>JAQGPI010000263.1 GCA_028293175.1 Verrucomicrobiaceae bacterium
AAAGGCCGGGATCTCGGTGATCTTGTTGCCGGTGAAGTACATGCCCAGCAGCCCCTTCATCCGCGCCACCAGGGGCGGGATCGCGCGCAGCTTGTTGTCGTACACGTAGAGGAAGGTGATGCCGTCCATGGTCGCCAATTCTTCCGGCAGGTCTTCCAGTTCGTTGCCGTTAAGGAAGAGCTGCACGCCTTGTAGATCCTTGAGCGGAGCGGATTTGTCGCCCTCCGTCACCATTAGCTTGCTGATGCCTGCGAGCGAGGTGAGCCCGCGTTTGGAAAGGTTCAGCACCTTGCCGCCATCCTTGAGATTGTTGGTCTGATTGCCTTCGCCAATATCCACCGGACTGCCTTTGGCGATGGTGAGGATGGTGAGCGGTTCCTTGGCGGCGAGTTCCTCCACCGTGACGGCGTGCAAGGGCTCGGCGGCGATGAGGCCGATGCCAAACACTGCGGCGAGGGCTGCAGGAATCCGTGATGATAATGCCGTCATAAGTGCGCGATAGTATCCAAAAGGCATCTGCATTGCACCATCATTTGGAGCGCTGTCTAAGAGAGGCTTTTCCGTCAAGACGCGGAGCGCCAAGTAGCCCAGTTGCGCCGCAACTGGTGTGGTTCGCGTGGCCTTAAGCTGAACCCCGCACTACTCATTTCTTCCAAGCCGTTGCGCAGCATCGCAACCTGCGGAAAGGTGTCGCATGGTGCTCGCTGTGGCTGATCTCATCATTGAATTCCTGCGTGGCATCGGCCTCTCCGTGCAGGAGCGCACGCTTACGATTGACACCATCTTGCCGGGCATCACGGTGGACAGGGGCGGGCTGATCATTGATCGCGCGCAGATGACCTATCCCGGCGATCTGCTGCACGAGGCCGGACACCTTGCCATTATGCCGAAGGCAGAGCGTGATGGCCTCTCAGTGAACGTCGGCGCGGACCCGGGCTATGAAATGGGTGCCATCGCCTGGTCGTATGCGGCGGCTGTGCATCTGGGACTGCCGGCGGAGGTGGTGTTTCATGATGCGGGCTACAAGGCCGGGGCATCGGCGCTGCGCGAAAACTTCGCTGAAGGCCGCTACATCGGCGTGCCGATCCTGCAATGGCGCGGGCTCGCGGATGCGCCGGGATCGGCCACTGGCTATCCGGCGATGAAGCAGTGGCTTTGCGAGTAGCCCAGTTGCGCCGCAACTGGAGGGTTATTGGCAGAAGTAGAAGCTCTATAACCCTGCACAGCCTTCCAGTTGCGGCGCAACTGGGCTACTCATTGCTTCCCATTCCTCCCATAATTCCCCTGGCCCACCGCTCAGCTTGCAAAACCCCGCCCCGCACCTGATAGAGCCCCACCCCATGACCAAGCTGGTGCTCAACGAGGAAACGTATCACGCCGTGCTGCGCGAGATCGTGCCCACGGCGCAGAGGTTCCTGTGGATTCTCACAGCGGACATCAAGGACGTGTACGTGGAGCATGAGGGCGGGCGTTTCGTGCCGTTCCTAGAGATCCTGGCGGGCAAACTGCGCGATGGCGTGGAGGTGCGGCTCGTGCATGCGAAGGAGCCCGGGCCAAGGTTCCGCGCCGACTTCGACCGCTTCCCGGAGTTCCTCGAAAGCGATGCCTTCGACCGGCTCTTATGTCCGCGCATGCACATGAAGTGTGTGATTGCCGATGGCAAAATGGCGTACATCGGCTCTGCCAATCTCACTGGCGCAGGCATGGGCGCGAAGAGCGAGGACCGGCGCAATTACGAGGCCGGGATGGTGACCGATGACCCGACGATCATCGGAGAGATGATGGCCTTTCTGGATGATTTCTACACGGGCAGTCTGTGCGTGACTTGCAAGCGCCGGGAGCTTTGTCCGAATCCGTTGGCTTGAGGGGAAGTTGATGGTTGATGGCTGATAGTTGATGGACGGAAGTGTTGCAGCGTCTCACGCCAAGCGATCCCAGCGCCGTTGGTGTATAGCCTTTAGGCGATCAGGAAAACATGTCGGGGGCCGTGATGCGGCTACGATCCTGGACAGCAACGGCGCGGGCCTGGCAAAGAAAGTGGAAGGGGCATCCTGCCCCTTGGCGCTCCGGCACTCAACGCTTTGTGCAAGTGAGTAACCTTCCTGATGGAGGGCAGGATGCTCACCCCCACTTTCTTGCCAGCCTTCCAGCTTCCCTCAGTCCATCAACAATCAACAATCAACAATCAACCAAGAAGCTCCACGCCCGGATACTTCGCGCACAGCGCACTGGCTTCCTCCGGCTCCATGATCATAAAAGCTGTGGATAGCGCATCCGATAGCGCGGCAGACGCGGCTAACACGTAGCTGCGCTTTTCACGCACGGGCACGGGTTCGCCGGTGCGCGGATTCATGAGGTGGTTGCCTTGCACGGCGAAGCCGGAGCAGCTTAGCGCGCTGTCGCGCAGAAGGATCGTGCGCGGCTCATCGCCCAGGTGCAGGTCCACCGGCCAGCCTTCCGATTCCGGCGGATCGCCGATGCCCAGGATGGTGCTTTCACCGGCATTGAGCAGCGCGGTCTGCACGCCCCAGTCATTGAGCACGCGCACGGATTGATCGAGCGCGTAGCCCTTGCCCAACGCGCCGAGGTCGAACATCATGCTGTCGGCATGCACCGTCACGCGCTGCGTTTCGGGATCGAGGTCATACAAGCGGCCGCCGACGCGGCTGCGGGTGGCGGTGATCTCTTCCGCCGAAGGCGTGCGCGGCGAGCCATCGGGATTGCGCCACATCTTCATCAGCGGGCCCACCGTGATGTCGAACGCGCCCTCCGTTTCCTCGTACACGGCACGCGCGAGATTCAGGCAGTCCCAGGTGGCGTAATCTACCACTGTGCTCTCGGCCGCCTTGAGCAGGCTCAGCCGCCAGATCTCGCTGGTGGGCTTGAAGCGGCTCAATTCTTCCTCAAGGCGGGTGATCTCCTGGAACATCATGAGCGCCGCATTGCGGGCATCGACAAAGGCCATGCCGGGCTGCGCGATGATCACCTCGAATTCGGTGTTCATCGCCTCGTGCGCGAATCGGTGGGCTTCGGTGGTCATGGGGGCGGCGCTGTGGCGGGAGCGACGGGCGCGGGGCTGGTGGAAGGCGGGGCTGCTGGCGACGCAGGCGTGGGTGGAACGATGGCCGCTGGGGCAGGCTCCCGTGCGGGCGGCGCAACAGGCTGGGCTGGAGTTGCCGCCGGTCGTGTGTTAGGCACAGGCGAGGACGGAGCTTTAGCAGGTGCCGCTGCACCGGATTTCGCCGCCAGGAAGCGGTCCCACAGGCCTTTCTCCACCAACAGCGCCACGTTCACATCGGGCCGCAGGCTGAAGAAGTCCGACTCATACGGCTTGCCTGCCAGCTTCGCCTGCACGGCGGGCATCTGGCCGACATCCACCACCATCACCGGCGCATTGATGAGGCCTTGCGGCACCTGCATCTGGTAGCCTATGTCGGGCACGCCGCGCAGGTACCAGGGCAGCGGCCAGCCGGAGTCAATATTGATCACCTGGGCGGCGAATTCCTTGGGCGCAAAGGCCGCCAGTTCGCGCAGCCGCGTCACCAGCTTCAGCGCGCTCATGCTGGTGTGGCTGTAGAGGAAGGGGCCGCGCATGTTCGGCTGCTCCGCGCCATTGGTTGATACAGGATGATATAGCGTCACTTTCGACATGTAGCACAAATGGTAGATGCCGCCCATGAGCAGCAGGCCGATGACGAAATGATACAGCCTGCCGGAGGAGAAACGGTACAGCGCGCAGGCCCCCACCCCGGCCAGCAGCGTGAGCGCCCATTGCACGGAGAGGATCGTCCATGGCGTCTTGTACGGGATGATGGAGTAGGCGGTGAGCGCCGCCAGCGCGTAGATGCTGAGGAAGACCAGGAAGGCCTGCCGGTGGGTGTCGCGGCCATAGGAGCCAAAGAACGCCTTGAGCATGCCGATCACCGCCAGCCCGCCAATCATGAGCTCCGTCCACACCCAGAAATCGCTGTGCCAGAACATCAGTTCCAGGTAGTAATTCCACGGCTTCTCATGGCCGCCGGCACCGCCGGAGCGCTTCGCATAGCTTGCGTACGTGGTGATACTTTCTCTCACATCATCCCAGTGCTTGAACCCACCGGAAAACAGCGCCACGGAGACAAGCACGCCGGTGACGGCAATCCACAGCCAGGGGGTTTTCACTTCCTTGTTGCGGTCCATCAGGCGCATGCCGGAGCTGCGTTTCTTGAAGCCCTCCGTGACCACCCGCGCCGCGATCCAGCCGCAGAGCATGGCGGCGAGGTTGATCACAAAGGTCTCCTTGGTCGCGTGCAGGCATCCCAGGGCCGCGCCGGAGAGCAGCAGCCACAGCCGCGATTTGCCTTGAGCGAAGCGCCAGCAGCCGATCATGAACACCGCCAGCAGCGCCACGAACGGCACCTCCATGATGAAATAGCGGCTGTAAAACACCATCATCGGCGAGGCCGCCATCATCAGCATCGCCATCACGGTGGCCATGCGCCCAAGCGCATCGGTGAGGAAGACAGTGAGCAGTACCAGCCCCACGCCGCACACCGCAATCACCCCGCGCAGGCTCGCATCCGTCACCTCCGCCGGATCGTGCCAGTGTCCCATCCAGGCGAAGGCGCGGGTGAGGTAATGCAGAAACGGACCATGAAAATCGGCGGGGCTGTAATCGAAGTAACCGGTCCGCCAGAACTCCAGGAACTTCACGCCCAGGATCGCCTCATCCGTGTGCATCGGCCGCAGATCCAGATCGGGGAAACGGTAAAACCCGGCGAGCACAATGGCGATAATCATGAGCAGGCTGAAAGTGCTCCATCTCATCGGCTGGTCCTTGGTGTGCTGCATAGGGTCGCCGCCTATAACTGTTTCGATGGTTAACGTCAACCGTGCGACGGGCTGGCTGGATGGATGGAGCGCAGCATGAGTAGCCCAGTTGCGCCGCAACTGGGATTGCCTTGGTTCAAAGGGCAATAGTTCGTGGATAAGCAGAGCCCAACCAGTTGCGGCGCAACTGGGCTACTTGGTAAGTCGGCCTGCGAAAGTGGCTGCGGCCTTGGCAGGAAGGTAGATTGTATTCGTCGTGATTCCGCTGAAGCCGAAGCCACTTTCTTCTAACCAGACGTACCTAGAACACCCCATCCCGTCACACATTCACACCTTGACCCCTGCCATTCAGGGAGGACAGTTCTGTAATTACCAGAATCCAGCAAATGCGCAAAGCCCTTTTCCTCACCTGCGCGGCGGCCGCTATCGGCCTCCTGGGGGTGGCTTTGTGGCCACGCTCAGAAAGCCCTTCTCCTGAGCACCAGCCAAATCAAGCGAAAGCGCCCATCGCAGCGCCTCGACCCGCGCACATCGCGCCCCCCACAGCGACACCCCCTGCCGCCGCTCCGGCAACCAGACAAGAGCCCGTCGCAGCCTTCGCTTCCTGGCTCCAGACTTACCGCCTCGCTCCTGCCAACACCCGCGCCAAGCTTCTCGCCGATGGCGAAAAATTAGCCCGCGAGCGCCAGCCCGTTCTTTACAACCTCATTGCCAAAGATCCTGCCGCCGCCCTGGCCGCTGCCGTGAATGAGCCCGCGCGCCGCCTCTTGCCGCCCTCCATCACGAGCCTGTTGGAGCAGCCTGCGTCGGCCAAGGGCGACCTTGTGGTCATCGTGGATGACAGCGCGCATCATCGTATCAATGCCCGCGAGACCTACCGGCAGGCACAGATCAACGGGCAGGTCTTCGATGCTTATGTGTATGGCCGCCGCGCCATGCAGCAGACGAAGTACGGCACCAGCCTCATCGGCATCACGATGCAGGACCGCATGGCTGTGCTGGAGCAGCCCGCGCGTGTGATAACTCGTGATGAAGTGCCCCAGGGTGTCTCACTTCAGCCGCCACTTGTCGATGATCCCGCGCAGCCGGTCTCCGATGAATATATTGTCCAGGTCGCGGGCGCTTATTATCCCGCTGCCAACCCGGCCATCGCCGCCCGCGTCGTCGCGCAATGGGCGGCGGTTGAAAGCCGTCCAGGCCCCGTGCTGCAAGCTTTGGGCGAAAGTCTGCCCGGTATGGAAGGCGCCGCCCCGCAGGTGAAAACGCACCAGTTTGGAACCCAAAGCATGCTCGTCATCATCGCTGATTTCAGCGATGTAACCGGCCGCCCGACGGACTCCATCGACAACGCGCATCCCGCGATCACCAGCACCCTTGTCAATCAGCGCGTCGGCGTGGAGGCGGCGGATTTCTACGCTCAAGCCTCGTATGGCAAGAGCACCATCGGCACCCCCACCGTCTCCGCCGTGCTGCGCCTGCCCGCCACTCTCGCCAGCTACGCCGTGGCCAACAACACCGCTGGACTGAAGAATGACGCCCTCGCCGCCGCCACAACGGCGGGGTATAATCCTGGGTCCTTCGACCGCGTGATGGTGGTCATGGCCGATACCCATGGCATGGCGCAGAACAAGTTTTCCTGGTCCGGTCTTGCCGAGCTCGGGGGTGCCTTTTCTTGGATCAATGGCAACATGAACCTGGGCGTGCTGGCTCATGAACTGGGCCATAATTACGGCCTCTCTCATGCCAAGCTCTGGCAGATCCCCGGCGGCAGCAATCCCGTGGACCCCGCTGGCAGCGCGCTCGATTACGGCGATCCTTTTGACATCATGGGCGGTGCCGTCGGCGATGCCACTGTGCAGCCCGATCCGCCCAATCCCTTCTATTTGAACAACCTCGGCTGGCTGCCGGACAGCGCGGTGGAAACGATCACCACCAACAGCGCCCAGCCGCACCGCGTGTATCGTTTTGATCACCAGACTCCCTTTGCCAATGGCCCCCTAGCGTTGCGCATCGGGCACAGCGAGGGCGTGGATTACTGGGTCGGCTACCGCCGCAAGTACAAAGCCTATCCCGGCTTCAGCGACATGGGCGATGGTGCCTATGTTTTCTGGGCGAAGGACGGCGTGGAATCCACCGAGCTGATTGACATCGACACGCCCGGCACCAATGCCAAGGACGCTTCGCTGAACACCACGCACACCTTCAATGACAGTGCGGCAGGCATCACCTTGCAGGTCACCGAGGCGGGCGGTGCGAGCCCGAATGAATACTTGGATGTGCAGGTCACTTTCGCCAACCGCATCGCCTTCCAGCACAGGCTCAACAATGTGGACGAGCAGGCAGGCACGGCCACCCTCATCGTGGAGCGGCTGAACAACACATCAGGGAGTATCACGGCGCATTACACCACGGTGCCGGGCACCGCCATCGCCGGGGTGAATTACACCACCGCCACCGGCACATTGAGCTGGGCCGATGGTGACATGAGCACGCGCACTATCTCCGTGCCCCTGCTGGTGGATGCCGGGGCCACGCTGAGCACCGCCTTCACCGTCACCTTTGATACCTCCAGCGGCTGCGTCTTCCCTGGCGGCAAGACGGCCACGGTGAACATTCAAAAGAAGGGCAGCGCCGATTCGCTCTTCGTCCATCCCTTCCTCACCAGCAGCGTCAATGCGCTCAGCCTTCAGCCGGATGGCAAGCTCGTGATTGGTGGCAATTTCAGCAACAGTTCCGCGCCCGTCACTTCTTCTGGCATCAGCCGCCTCACGGCTACCGGCACGCTCGATCCTTCCTTTGACGACGGCCCTGGCGTGACCGGCCTGCCTGTCACCGTGCTGGCTCGCCAGCCCGATGGCAGGATCCTCGTCGGCGGCAATTTCACCACCATTCGCGGCGTGGCGCGCAACCGCATCGCCCGCCTCCAGCCCAGCGGCGCGCTGGATTATTCCTTCAATCCGGGCACGGGTCCCGGCAATCCCACAGTGTCCGATAATGTGATTGAAGCCATCACCGTGCAGCCGGACGGGAAAATACTGGTGGGCGGCAAGTTCATCACCTGGAACGGCACGACCAACCGCGCCCTGGTGCGCCTGAATTCCGACGGCACGCTGGACACTTCCTTCACCCATTTCGACACGATCGTGACCTTCTTTGGCGGGTCGGAGGCGGTGGAGGCTATCGCCTTGCAACCCACCGCCGCCGCGCCGTATTTCAGCATTGTGGCGGGCGGTCTTTTCTACCGGCAGTCAGGGGCCAACTCTCGTGGCGGCATCGTCCGCCTGAATGCCGATGGCACGCGCGACACGAGTTTCGACCTTACCGGCGGAGCCATAGACGGGGCCTTCGTAAGCCAGGTCAGCTCATTGGCCATCCAGGCCGATGGCAAGATCGTGGCGGGTGGGCAGTTCACCACCTTCAACGGCGCAGCCGCCAAACACCTCGTGCGGCTGAACAGCAACGGCACCAACGACAGCCCTTTCGTCACCAATATCGGCGCTGGCCTCGTCAGCGGAGAGGACTTGTGTGATGTGGTGTCCTTGCGCCTTCAGGCGGATGGCGACATCCTGGTGGGCGGCTACTTTGAGAAGGCCTTGCACGTGGCCCAGAGCGTTGCGCGATTCAAGGTCAACGGCACGCGTGATACCTCCTTCATGCCGGCCATCGAAACCTGGGTAGTTCACGGCAGCAAAGACTTCTACGGCAACGGGGTCAACACCATGGAGCTCGCCCCGGATAACTCGCTCTACATCGGCCTCAACAATTCGGGCGGCAATCCCAACGTGGTGAAGCGCCTCTTCACCGGCTCGGGCGCGCTGGGTGGCGTGGTGCAGTTTGCCAGTGTTGATACCTCGGTGAGTGAAGGCTCCACAGCATCAGTGGCCGTGCAACGCACCGGCGGCTCGTCAGGGCAGGTTTCGGTCAATTACCAGACGCTCGGGCGCAGCGCCGTATCGGGCACGCACTTCACCGCCACCAGCGGCACGCTTGTCTGGGCTAGCGGCGATTCGGCCCCCAAGACCATCTCCATTCCCACCACGCTCAATGGCACCACCGATCCCGATCTCGTATTCGAAGTCCAGCTCGGCATTCCCATCGGCGGCGTCAGCCTCGGCCAGCGCGGCGTGGCCAGCGTGACCATTCAGGACACTGCCACCAATGCGGTTGCAAAGGTCAACTTTGAGGCCGCCTCCAGCACCTTCACCGAGAGCACCTCGAGCCAGACGGTGCGAGTGACCCTCGATCTCGCGCACAGCGATTCCATCGTGGTGCCCTTTACCCTTTCAGGCACCGCCGTTGCGGGCCTCGCCAAGGACTACACGGTGGACACTTCCACGCTCACCTTCGGCGATGGGGTGATGAGCCAGGACATCACCGTGAATCTCAAGCAAGACGCCGTGGTGGAGGCTCCAAAGACCGTCATCATCACGCTCCAGCCGCCCACCTCAGGCAGCGCTCTGTTGGGCAGCATCGCGCAACACACGCTCACCATCACGGATGACGATGTTAAACCCGCCATCACCCTGCCGCCGACCAATTTCTTGGCCAGCGTCGGCAGCGCAGTTGCGACCTTCCATTCCGCCGCCTCCGGCAGTCCCGCGCCCGCTTATCAGTGGTACAAGAACGCGGTCAAAATCACGACCGCCGCCACTGCCGCTGACTACTCGCTCAGCAACCTGCAGCTCATCCAGGCGGGCAAGTATTCCGTCATCGCCAGCAACACCTTTGGCACCGCCACCGCCTTTGCCGAGCTGGGTGTGGTGGACACAAAGCCGAAGGTCATCAACGTGCTGAAAGGCGGCACGGCCACGCTCACCGTTGTCACCGCCGGTAATGCATTGTCCTACACTTGGACTAAAGGTGGCGTGAGCGCCCTGGCAGCCCCGCGCATCACTGCCAGCGCCAAGTCGCTCGTCATCAGGACCGCTGCCGTGGACACAGATGCCGGTGTGTATCAGTGCCTCGTGAGCCAGGCCGGTGGCGCAAGCCTTCCTGTGCTTTTCACGCTGAACGTGATTGACGCCGTGCCGCTGATCACGAATGCCTCGCTGCCCGCAGGCCGTGTGGGCCAGACTTACACGCCAACGCAAATCACCTTCAGCAGTGATGCTAACCGCACGCCGGTAAGCTTTTCCGCGCTGAACCTTCCCGTCGGTCTAGTCTGCAATCCTACCACCGGCCTCATCACCGGCAAGCCCCGCGCCGCGACCAAGCCAATAGGAAACGTCACGCTACGGGCCGCCAATGTGAAGGGCACCGGCATCCTCGTCCTGCCTATCACCATCAGCGATCTCGTGCCGAATACAGCAGGCATTTACACCGGCGTCATTGGCCGCGATACCAACCTCAATGCGGGCCTCGGCGGCCGCATCAGCGTTACCGTCACGGGTACGGGTGACTATACCGGCACGCTCACGCTGGGGCTGGTGGGCTATCCGTTCAAGGGCGTGCTGGAAACGAGTTCCAGCACTGCGACGAGCACCGCCGCGCCGTTCAAGGTAACGGCCAATGCGACGGCGCAGCTCACCTTCACGCTTGATCCCGCGCAGGCCCGCATCACCGCCGGGCAGATCACCACCAGCACGGCCAATTTGGCCTTCACTGCGTGGCGCGGCACGGTTCCATCCAATCTTCGTACAGGGTACTACACCTTCTCACTCAGTCCTGATCCGCAGCTTGCTGGCAATGAATCCGTGCCGCAGGGGTTGGGCTATGGCGGGTTCACCGTGCCCGTTACCGCCACCGCCTTCAATGTCGCGGGCGTGCTCGCCGATGGCACCGCCTACACCAGCAGCAGCACCCTCGGTCCGCTGGGCGAGGCCGTGGTGTACCAGTGCCTCTACACCGGCGGCAAAGGCTCCATCCTGGGCCAGCTCACCGTCGCCCCCGGCTCGGTCGTCGCACCTGCGAATACCGACAGTTATTTAACCGGTAGCCTCACGTGGACGCGCCCGCACATCGTAGGCCGCACCTATGACCCCGGCTTCGCCAACCTCGCCCTCGCCGCTGATGGCGGTCGCATCGATGCTACCAAAATTGGTGTGATGCCCATGGGCTTCATCGAGAAGGCCGACAACGCCAGCCTCACCTTTACCGGCGCGCATGTGGATACCATCACGCCCGTGCCGGACCTGCTCTTTACCTTCAAGAAAAGCGGCCTGTTCACCCTGCCCGGCCTGCCCAATCACCGCACCGGCTTCGCTTTTGTGGCCAGCAGTGGAGCCTTCAACGGCACCTTCACCCAGCTCACGCCTGCCCGCACCGGCACCTACAAAGGCATGCTGGTGAGGCATCAAGGCACCGTGCAGGGCGATGGCTGGTTCACCCTGCCACAGTTGCTGCCCACGCCCACCACTTCGCCGATTTTGTCTGGTGCGGTGAAGCTGGAAGCGAAATAGGAGCCGCTCGCTCAGCCACGCGGGCGCAGCCCCTCTCAAGCCAGCACCTGCCGGATCACATTCCCCTCCACGTTCGTCAGCCGACGCTGCACGCCGTTGTGCTCAAACGTCAGCCGCTCGTGATCCAGGCCCAAGAGGTGCAAGATCGTCGCATTAAAATCATAAAGCGGATGCACGTCCTGCACCGCTTTCTGGCCGAGCTCATCGGTCACGCCATGGCTAACACCTGTCTGCACTCCCGCACCTGTCATCCAGGCCGTGAAACCATCCGGATTATGGTCCCGACCCTGCGCACCCTTTTGAAAGAACGGCATGCGGCCAAACTCCGTGCACCACACCACCAGCGTATCCTGCAACAGCCCGCGCTGCTTCAGATCCGTAATCAAGGCCGCAGCGGGCTGGTCCAGCACCGCCGCGTGCTTGTCGTACTGCTCCTTCAGC
>JAQGPI010000269.1 GCA_028293175.1 Verrucomicrobiaceae bacterium
GCCGTGGCCCGCCTATCTCCCAGCCAGCGCGATGCCATCGAGCAGGCGTTCTTTGTCGGTCGTCCCCGCAAGGAAATGGCCCGCAACGGCGGCGAGCCCCTGGGCACCGTGAAGGCCCGCGTCCGTCGCGGCATCAAGGCGCTGGGTTCTCTGATCGAGCGCGAAATTGATTGATTAGCACCTGCCATTTTTGGTATTGGAATAAGGCGTGCGGAGTGATCTGCGCGCCTTTTGTTTTCTTGGGGGAATAGAGCCTGATAAGCGGGTATGTTGCATCGATTTGAAAGCAGTGGAGAGGATGCGGTACTCGTGCCGTTGGTGTCCAGGCTTTAGCCGCACCATGGCCCGCTACAGGTTTCCCCTGAGCGCCTAAGGCTGTACACCAACAGCAGGGAACGATGCGGCATCTACCGTGCATAGCGCGGGCGTCCAGGCGGACTATGGCATTACATTGTCATGACCACCGCTACCTATCAGATTTAATAGTATTACCATCGAATTGTATCGCCATTCGACCCCGTTTATGACATTACAAGGCATGTACGCTGCCTTTGGGCAGACTTTCGACCCCGAACGAGAGCCCCTGTATGAAAGCCTCCTTCTCCCTAGTCACAGCCTTTTTCCTCGCCCTCACCACCGCTGGTTCAGCCCTGGCCCAGGAGTTCACCAGCGCACGGTCGGTGCGCTTGAGCTCGACCATTCTTACCCAGGGGCCTGATGCCTCCGTGACCACCGTCAATGGCGGCACGACCATCACCACCAAGCGCGTGGTGACCACCAGCTTTGGCAACCGCGATGTGATGGGCATGATGATAGGCAGGCAGTTGATCGCCGGTCCGGTCACAGGCTGGGATTTGATTTATCTGGCCGATCCGATGGGCACGGGCAACTTCTATGCGGTAAAGGCAAATCAAGCACCTGTGGTTGTACCTGCAGACCTCCTCACCGTACCGGAATTCGGTGCGAAGGTGTCGGGTGGCATGATCGTGACGGGTGCTGAAGGTGTCAATTTCGGAGGCATCAGCGAGACCGCTTTTGCCACCCTCTCCGTGGGCGGCGTGCCTGCGAGCGGACTGGCCACCGGCAGCGGCGACCAGGGCCACACCGTTTCCCCCGAATCCACCACCACAACGCTGACCTTTGCTGGCGGCACGGTCGATGGGGATGGTGACCGGCTGGTGCGGGGCGTGATCGTGATTGGCAGCTCGAAGGCCTTGCAGCCTGTATCGGTTCCAGCGGGATTGAAGTAAGGCTCAGTCCTCAAACCTTGTCCGCCGAATAAACGCCATAGCGCATCACGCCGAACTCATAGGCGGCCCAGATGCGGAAAAGCGTGAGGGCAAAGATGCGGTTGGGGTTCTTGCTGGAGAAAAGGAATTTGCGGTAGTGCGGCTTGGTGAGCACGCCCTTGAGCGTGCGCACGGCGCAGAGCGGCCAGGTGTTTTTCACCTGCTGAGTGATGTCCGACATCTGGAAGTTGGTAAAGCCTGCGGCCTCGGTGGCGGCCTTGAATTCGCTGGCCGGGCGCACTCCGGCGAGGGCGGCCTCGCTCACGATGGGATTGAGCAGGATTTTCTTCGACATCGCACCCGGATTTTCGCAGCTCATCCAGGCGCAAATGACGAGACGTCCGCCGGGCTTCATCACGCGCCAGGCCTCGCGGAAAAACAGCGGCAGATCGGCCATGTGCTCCATGCTTTCCACCGATTGCACCACATCGAAGCGCGATTCGGAAAGCTGGTTTTGATACCAGTCGCGCAGGAGGTAGGTGATCTTGCCGGGCACGGAATTGTGAGTCTGCGCATAGGCGAGTTGGACCTCGGAGATGGTCATGGCGGTGACGTTCGCGCCATGGCGTTGGGCCAGGATCTTGGCCGTGGCACCATAGCCGCAGCCCACATCGCAAACTTCCGTGCCCGCGCCTGTGCGGCCTAGATTTGCCACCATGGTCACGAGGTTTTCGGCCGCTTCCAGATCCGATTCGCTGCCCGTGCGCCAGACCCCATGGTGCACATGCTCGCCCCAGATCTCGCGGTAAAACTGGTCCAGATCGTCATAGTGGGAGGCGACGTCTTCGTTGGTGGCGGTACTGCTCATGATTGTTAGGCGGGCTGCGATTTGAGGGCGGGCAAGGGCACGCGGTCGAGGGTGTTGTAGGGAATGGTGAGCATGGCGTAGTAGGGGCCCATGAATCGCTCCAGGGCGGGCTGGCCAAGCAGGGTGCGCAGGATCAGATCACGTAGCATGGAGCGGCCTTTGCCGGTCCAGGTTCCAAGCCACATGCCGAGGCCGGCGCGCTGAATCGCGGTCTGCGCGGCCTTGCGGCGGTACTTGTTATAAGCGGCCAGCAAGGGAGCGGGCGCGGCGTTCTCCCGCACGATAGCGCACAGGGCGCCGGCAAGGAATTCAGCATCGGCAAAGCCAGTATTCATGCCCTGGCCACCGATAGGACTCATCACATGGGCCGCATCGCCGCACAGGATCACGCGGCCCTCATGGTAGCGCGTGCAGTTCAGCCGACGCGGCGTGAAGACGCTTTGATTGGTCTGATCTTCAGGCGGCAATTCGATGCCGGTGCGCTGCCGCACGATCTCGCTGATGAGCCCTTGCGGAACCTTGTCGAACCGCTGCGGTGTCTGCACAATCCAGCGACGCAAGCCGCCGGGAAGGGGAAAGGATTCCACCGATCCTGCTGCCTTGAAGAATAAGTGCGCTTCATCCGCCAATGAGGTGCGCTCGATGAAATCGCCCATGACGAAATGCACCGGATAGCCACGCCCCGTGCTTTTGAACCTTAACAACTCGCGCAAGGGGCTGCGGCTGCCATCACAGGCCACCACATAGCTTGCTTTGGCGCACGTTCCATCGAAGAAAGTCAGGTCGCATTCATTTGCCTGCTGCTGGAGGTTAGCCACTTCGCAGCCGCTGCGCAGCGTGACATTCGGAACGCCCGCCAGCTTCTGCTGGAGCAGCACGCAGGTTTGGCTTTGCGGAAGCGACAAAATGAAGCGGTGCGTGTCCGGAATATTGCGGAAGGTCATGCAGCCAAGGTAACCGCTTTCGCCATGCACATGGCAGTCGCGCACCTGCACCCCCTGGCGCACGAACTCCTGCTCCAGCCCCAGTTTCGCAAGGATGTGCAGCGAAGGCGGGGTGATGCCGATGGCCTGGGAATGCGCAGGCGGTTCCGTGCGACGCTCAATGAGCAGCACGCTCAGGCCGCGCGCGCCAAGCATGTTTGCCAGCAGCAGGCCTACTGGGCCCGCGCCGACGATGGCGATGTCGAAGGTGGTCATGGGACGTTCAGGCCCCTCACCCCAACCCTCTCCCGCC
>JAQGPI010000284.1 GCA_028293175.1 Verrucomicrobiaceae bacterium
ATGGATGATTGCGGGGATTGTCGGGAATTGGAAATGCATCTCGGGCTTAAGTTCCCCTCCTCTATGAACACTTATGTTAAGCGTCTCCTTATCTGCGTCGGCGTTTTATCTCTGGTGGTCGGTTTCCTCGCCTTTGGGCCAGAGTCTACGGATGAGTTTTTCATGCCGCATGCGCACTGCTACCTTTTCAACAGACCATTGATGTTGCTGCACGGCGGCTCCGATCTTCTCATTGGGCTGTCGTACGTGGCGATCTCCACCACACTCACCTGGATGGTGTTTAGTGCGCGCAGGGAGCTGCCGTTTCACTGGATGATGCTGGCCTTCGCACTGTTCATTGTGGCCTGTGGCACCACGCACTTCTTTGAAGTGTGGACATTGCAGACGCCGCATCCCAGGTACTGGATGTCTGGCACGGTCAAACTACTGACAGCGGTCGCTTCCGTGGTCACCGCCTTACTTCTGCCTCCGCTAGTGCCAAAGGTCCGTAGCCTGCTGGAGCACGCCCGCCTGTCTGCAGAGCGCAAGTCCAAGCTGGAAACCGCCTACGCCGAGCTTGAGGAGCTCTACAAAAAGGTGACTCATCTGGATCAACTGAAGACGAGCTTCTTTGCCAACGTCAGCCACGAACTTCGCACGCCGCTCACGCTCATCTCAGCGCCGCTTGAGCGCCTGATGAAGACGCAAAGCGACACCGATAGCCTGCAAGACTTGAAGATGATGCGGCGCAACACCCTGCTGCTGCACAAGTACGTGAACGACCTGCTGGACATCTCGAAGATTGAAGCCGGCGTACTCGACCTGCACTATTCGCCGGTGAACCTGGGCACAATGGCGCGGTTCATGGAGAGCGTGTTTGATTCCTCCCTCTCTGATCAGCGGGTGACGCTGATCATCGCGGCACCGGATGATATTGTGGCCGAAGTGGACGGCGACAAGGTGCAGCGCGTGATTTTGAACCTGCTGTCCAATGCGCTCAACTACACGCCGCGCGACGGCACAATCGCGCTCTCGCTGCAACGCGTTGACGGCTTTGCACAGATCACGGTGGAAGACTCTGGCCCGGGCGTGGAACCTGCGTACCGGGATCAAATCTTCGAACGCTTTCAGATGGGTGATCCGCAGACGCGCAAACGCTTCGGCGGCTCTGGGCTCGGCCTGTCCATTGTGAAGGAGTTTGTGCAATGTCACGGCGGCACGGTGGAAGTGGGTGCTTCCCAGTCTCTTGGCGGAGCTGCGTTCACGGTGAGGCTTCCCATGGAGGCCCCGCCTGATCGCAAGGTCAGCACCTCCCAATGGGCCTCCACTCATCAGATGTATGGCCTCAGGGCCGGTTCCGGGGATGATGTCGCTACGCCTTCAGCAGCGGGTGAACACCACGTTCGCACGGATCGTGAAGGAGGTGTCCAGCCGCTCATTCTCGTGGTGGAGGACAACTGGGATATGAGTGATTTCATTTGCCGTGTGCTGGGCGAGGAAGGATGCATTGCAAAGGCTTCGAACGGCAAAGAGGCGCTGGAGATGATTGCGCGTGAGCAGCCGGATCTGATTGTGACCGATGTGATGATGCCCGAGATGACCGGCGATGAACTGGTGGCCACACTGCGCCAGGACAAGCGATTCGAAGACATCCCCGTGCTCGTGCTCACTGCACGGCCCGCTGATGAGAACCAGCCCTCGCTGCTGATGAAGGGGGCGCAGGATTATGTGACCAAGCCATTCCTGGTGGAAGAACTGCGCGCCCGTGTGCACAACCTTGTCACCGCGAAGTTGACGCGCGACACCCTACGCAGGGAAGTTAGCAGCACCTCGGACAATCTCAACCAGCTCGCGCAGGATCTTGCCCTGCGTGCCCGTGAGCTGGAACAGGCCAACCGCGCCAAAGATCACTTCCTAGCGGTGCTCAGCCACGAACTGCGCACGCCGCTGACTCCCGCCCTCACCGCTACGCGGATGCTGGAAACCACGCCGGACATTGATCCGCAAGAATCGCGCGAATCCCTCGCCCTCATCCGCCGCAACATCGAATTGGAAGCCCGTCTGGTGGACGATCTGCTGGACTTCACCGGCATTGTGAAGAGCAAGCTGCGCCTGCACCTCGGCGTCGTGGATCTCAAGGACACCGTGTCTCACGCCATATCCATGTGTGAACTACAGGCGGCCGCCAAGGGTCTGGAGGTCACAAGCAATCTGGCCGCCACCTCTCACACCATCAGAGGCGACGCTGGCCGGCTTGCGCAGGTGGTGTGGAACGTGCTGCTGAACGCCGTGAAGTTCACCCCCACCGGCGGCAAGATCTCCATTATCAGCAGCAATCCTGCTCCCGATACGCTGAGGCTGGTGATCGCCGATTCCGGTATCGGCATCGAGCCCGAAACACTGCCGCACATCTTCGAACCTTTCCGGCAGGCTGACGACACACACCGGCGTTTCGGGGGCCTGGGGCTTGGACTTAGCGTAGCCAAGGGGCTGGTAACGGCCCACGCTGGCACCATCAGCGCTGCCAGCGAAGGGTGCAATCAGGGCACGACTATCACCATGGATTTCGCGCTGACGGACGAACTTGTGTCCACGGGAGGCAAAGAGGCCGACCTACCCTCTCATTTTGGCAACCCACTGCGCATTCTGGTGGTGGAGGATCATCTCGATACCCGACAGGTGCTTTGCAAGCTCCTCACCCGCTGGGGCCACCAGGTGGCGAGCGGCGGCTCCGTTGCCGAAGGGCTGGAGGCGGCGGGCCGACAGTCGTTTGACCTTCTGCTCAGCGATGTCTCACTGCCTGACGGCACCGGCATGGACCTGTTGCAGCAGATGGGCGACAAACGGCCGGTTTATGCCGTCTCGCTTTCAGGCCATGGCATGCCAGGGGACTTCGAACGTTCGCGCAAGGCTGGATTCTTCCAACATCTTGTCAAACCTGTTTCCATCGATCAATTGAAGCGGTTGCTGGGTCAATTTGTTAAATCAGCGTCTTCCGCTGACAGCACTACTACCTAACTGTAACGTGCATCATTGCATGGCACGCCGTCTCGCCACGAAGCCGTGATTAAACAAATTGGCGGAACCTTCCATCAGTTCCCACCCCTCTCTGTCAGGCCAGAGGCTGGACATCTCTTTCTCTCTGAAGCCTGCACGGATGCTCAGCGCCCCGTCATGGCGGGTCAATGCGCTGCACCCTAGCAGCCATAGCAGCTTTCCAGCCATCATGACAGGTCGCGAACGGCGGGGCTCGCAAGCCACTACCAGGTTCGTTTTTTTCTGTAACTGCGCGAATATCCGCGTGAGCTGGGCATCCTGGAAATGATGCAGGAACATGTTCGCCATGACAACGTCGGCGCTTGCAAACGTTGAGTCCAAGTCCTCAAGGACATCCGCAACCGCAAGGTCCACCTTCCATCCGAGGGCTGCGAAGGCGGCCTTGGTGTCATCCGAAAAGACCGGATGTCGGTCCATCATGATAACATCCCCGGTCACTCCAAGGCGGCGCAGGCGTCGCGCCACAGCCAGCAACACCGTACCATCACCCGCGCCTATCTCGACGATTCGCAGATGAGGCGACGGACTGGTGAACTGCGGCAGGTACATGCGGAGATATTCCGCCAGCGCCTTGCTGTTGTTCATCAGAAGGTTCACCCGGCGGAGGTCCGCCCGAGCTCGCAATGCCTCGGGATGATTCCAGGGAAGCGCATCAAGCAATTCGGGTTCAACAATGCGGTCCATCATCTGCTCAGATAACGAAAAAGGCGGGGCGAATCCACCTCGAAAACCAGTTACTTGATGGGGGCACCTGAGAGCAACCACTTGCGAGTCGGCATGCGATTCCTTCAAACAATGCGTGCTGTCCGTCCGAGGGTGGCAGCACGCCAACCTGCAATTTTCACCCTCCCTACACCGCTCGAATTATGAAATGGCTTGCCTTGGCGACGGACTTTGATGGAACCATAGCGACCGAGGGCGTGGTGCCCCTCGCCACGACTCAAGCCCTGGCCCATGCGCGGCAATCGGGGCTTATCACACTGCTAGTGACCGGACGTGAGCTGGATGATTTTGCGTCGCTGGACTTCGACCTCAAATGGTTCAACTTGGTCGTTGCTGAAAACGGTGCAGTATTGTTTGACCCGCACTCCGGCGCGGAAACTCTGCTCGCTCCCCCGCCTTCCATCGAGTTTGCCGAGGAGCTGCGGCGTCAGGGTGTGACGCCATTATCCGTGGGAAGGACCATCGTGGCTACCTTCGAACCGCATGAGGTGACGGCACTGGAAACCATCAAGAACATGGGCCTGGAGCTGGTGGTTACTTTCAATAAGGGTTCTGTGATGATACTTCCCCCAGGCATCAACAAAGCCTCTGGCTTGCTTGCTGCCTTGAAACACCTCGATCTCCCGGCGGAGTCCGTAGTGGGCGTGGGTGATGCTGAAAATGATTATGCGTTCCTCCAGCAATGCGGTCTCGCAGTAGCGGTAGCAAATGCCCTGCCCTCGCTGAAGGAAGCCGCAGGACTGGTGACCGAAGGCGCGGCGGGAGAAGGCGTGGCCGAACTGATCACCCGGTTGCTCAACGACGACCTCGAACACCTTCACCATTCAAATCTCGCCGCAGCATGAACATTCTCATGGTCGATGTCGGCGGCACCAACATCAAACTCATGGCCTCGGGCCACGAGGGCCGTCGCAAAGTGCCGTCGGGACCGGCTATGACCGCTGAAGAAATGGTGCGTGAGGTCCTGCACGCTACTGAAGACTGGCAGTATGAAGCTGTCACCCTGGGCTATCCCAGCCTTGTGGCGGACGGCAAACCGGCACGCGAGCCTTTGAACCTCGGAGGTGGGTGGCTGAAATTCGACTACGAGACGGCGTTCCAGAAGCCAGTGCGTTTCATCAACGATGCGGCCATGCAGGCGCTGGGCAGTTATGAGGGCGGCCGCATGATGTTCCTTGGACTCGGCACGAGCACTGGCGCAACAGTCATCGTTGATGATGTCATCATCCCTTTGGAAGTGGGCATGATGTGCCTGCCAAGCGGCGCACGCTTCATCGATCGCCTCACAGACGCACGGCGGCAGAAAGATGGCAGAAAGAAGTGGCTCAAATCCGTCTATGCAGCCGTGGAGATTTTGCAGGATGTGTTCAAGCCCGACGACATGGTGCTGGGCGGCGGCAACGCCAAGGACGTCGATCCCATGCCGGAAGGCTGCCGTCATAGGGACAACCAACAGGCATTTGCGGGTGCCACCCGCCTGTGGCCAGGGGCCGATATGCTGGTAGAGCCTTACGGCACCTCCTGGCGTATCACGAAACGTAAAAAGCCAAAGGCTGAGTAGCATGACACACCTCCCATTAAAACGCCTGCCACCCTCTTTGCAGACCGGTCATAGTACGGCCGCACTCGTCGGCACAGCGCTGGCCAGTGGCCTTCTTGCGGTACTGCTGAGCCGGAATTTCTTCGAGTATGAAAAGAAGATCTCCCAGCTCATTGAAACGGACTATGGAATCGCCGACCCGCCGTTCAGCCGCACGGTGAGCCACCTGCTGGGTCCGCCACTGATGGAAGGCAACGCCATCGACATCCTGCAAAATGGCGATGAGATCTTCCCGGCCATGCTGCAGGCCATAAGATCGGCGAAACGGTCCGTCACGATGGAGAATTTCGTCTTTGAGGAAGGCATTGTCTCAGACCAGTTCGCAGTCGCCATGGCAGAGCAAGCCAACGCAGGAGTAAAGGTGCATTTTTTGCAGGACGCCATGGGTTGCAATTGTCTGCATGGGAGCGCCATGAAGGTGATGAAACAAGCCGGGGTAGAAGTCGAAATCTTCCGCTACCTGCACTTCACCCAGTTCAACGAACGCACCCATCGTAAACTGTTGATCATCGATGGCAAAGTGGGCTTCATCGGTGGTGTGGGAATCTCAGATGCTTGGCTCGGCAACGGCGATAAAGCCAACAAATGGCGCGACACCCAATACCGCGTGGAAGGCCCTGTGGTGGCGCAGCTTCAGCAAGCGTTCATGGACAACTGGCTGCAGACCCGCGCCTGCGTCCTGCATGGCGATGACTATTTTCCGTCCCTGACACCCGCGGGTAGCATCACTGCGCAAGGCTTCCTGAGTTCCGCATGCGAAGGAGCAGACAGCGCCCGCCTTATGTTCCTTTTTTCCATCGCGGCAGCTCGCAAAACCATACGCATAGCAAACGCTTTTTTCATTCCGGACGACCTCATGATTCGCACCCTGGTGGCGGCGGCCAAGAGGGGCGTGCAAATTGAGGTAATCGCGCCCAGCGATCTAAATGATCAGCATCTGGCCCGTCTGGTGGGACGGTCCCGCTGGCGATCCCTATACAAGGTGGGCGTGCGGTTCTATGAATTTCAGAAAGCGCTCTTTCACTGCAAGTACATGATTGTCGATGAGTGCTGGACTTCCGTTGGCTCCTGCAATCTTGACAACCGTTCGTTACGGCTGAACGACGAGGCTAATCTTAACATCCTGGACAACCACTTTGCCACGCGACACGTGGAAACATTTGAGCGGGACAAAGCGGCTTCGGCAGAGATCAGCTTCCAGGAATGGAAACATCGCCGATGGCGCGAAAAAATCAGCGGCCATCTCGGCAATGTTTTGCGATCTCAGATGTGACCAGCGGTCAGTGTCATATCCACGATCACTGGCAGATGGTCTGAGGCCACGCGCGTGAGCAGGGTACGCGGAACGGAAACCTTTTTCACCTCCACATCGGCACTCGCAAAAACGTGGTCCAACGTTAGGAGAGGTCGGACCGAAGGAAAGGTCCCCTCGATCTTCTGGCCATCGCTCATCGCTGCATGCCGATAGCCAGCCGCAACTACACTGCGAACGATTGCGGAGCGCGCCAAGGCATTGAGATCCCCACAGAATATGGCCGGCCCACCGCACGCAGGATGGCCGAGCCAGTCAGGTCCCATAATGGCGTTGATCTGAGCGAGTCTTTCCGCCCCGCTAAGGCCAAGGTGGGTGTTGATGACCTGCAACGGGCCAGCGGGCGAATCCACCGAGACCCATAGAGCGCCGCGCATTTCGAATGCCAGCCATGCACGTACGGTGGGCAAGTGCGCGGCCTTCCTCAGATGCATGGGCCAGCGGCAGAGAATGGCATCACCA
>JAQGPI010000297.1 GCA_028293175.1 Verrucomicrobiaceae bacterium
GAGCGCAAATGATCGCAATGGTGACGGCCGCCCCGATTCCACGGTGAAGCCGAAGAATGATGCCCCAAGACCGCATGTGGAGGTGCAGAAGCCAAGAGGCGAAAGTCCGAAACCTCGCATGGAGACACCAAAACCCCGAGTCGAAGCGCCAAAACCGCGAGCCGAGGCTCCTCGTCCTCGAGCAGAAGCGCCCAAGCCGAAGAGCAATCCCGCGCCGGCCCCCAAGCATGTAGATGCTCCAAAGCCCAGAAGCGCGCCTCCGGCAGCGAAAGCGGCTCCCAAGCCAGCCTCGAAACCTCAGGCCGCTCCTAGCAAGCCCCGCTCAGGTGGTGACGGCAAAAAGAAAGACAAGGACAAGAAGGATTAAGATGTCACAGTATCAGCGCCTCCAGGTGGTTCACATTCTCGGCTCTCGTCGCGGAATGGAAGCTTGGAGGCGTTGTGTTTTTGAACGCTCGTTCATACCGCGTGGTCAGTCCTATGGATTTGGGTCTTGCTCGCAGGTGGCGAAGTCTTATCTTTCTCTTCCCAATTAGTTTTTTATGGCTTGGTACAATGTTTTCAAAAAGTCCGGTGAAGCGGAACAGGTGACAGCGGATGAGTATGATATCCTTGCGGTCATTTTGCGTTTCGCCTCGGTGAAGGAGAGATCCTTCGCCTTTTATCAGAAGCACCGCCCCGCCGTGGACGTGGCGCTGGACTTCATCGCTTCCCTGAGAGCGGAAAGCCGTGAGATGAGTCTCCTGCTAATGGGCAGCGGCGATCCCCTGGAGAAGCTCTCCGCGAATCTGCGCAAGCGCCTCGCCACCATTCAACTGTCGAACAATGCCCAGTTGCTCGTGGAGAACGCCGCGCAGACGATCATTCCCCAGCTTGAGCCCATGCTGGCGGACACCAGCCGCCCTAATTACCTGGACGAGGCCCGTTGGGTCATGCGCTCCTGCGCCCTGAAAGTGGCCATGCCTTCGGTGGTGGACGATGATTAGAGGCTCGAATTCGTAGCCTTGCGTAGCTTTTGCTGTGTCGGTCTTCGACCTATGGACGTGGGCTTGTTTCAAGCGTGAGCCAAGGAGTGGCTCGGCCAGACCAAGCGCATCACGTTCCTTCCATAGGGGCCGACCATGGCAGACCCGCCTTAACGGCGCTCCGCCCCCGTGTCCGGCAGGAACATCGTTAGTAGTCCGATGAGAGGCAGGTAAGCGCAGGCGTGGAAGACGAAGTTTAGACTCGTGTGATCGGCCACTACGCCCAATAGGGCTGCGCCGATGCCGGCGAACCCGAAGGCGAGGCCGAAGAACAGGCCGGCGATCATGCCCACTTTGCCCGGCAGCAGCTCCTGCGCATACACGAGGATGGCGGAGAAGGCGGAGGCAAGCACTAACCCGATGATGATGCTCAGCGCTGCCGTCATATGCAACCCCACATGCGGCAGCAGCAACGAGAACGGTGCCACACCCAAAATTGATCCCCAGATCACGCGCTTGCGTCCAATGCGGTCGCCCACTGGCCCGCCGATGATGGTGCCCGCAGCCACGGCGAACAGGAACAAGAACAGGTAGTACTGCGCGCCTTCAATCGACAGGTGGAACTTGTCGATCAGGTAGAAAGTGTAATAATTGGTGAGACTGACCAGGTAAATGTACTTGGAAAAGATCAGCGCCACCAGGATCGCCAGCGCCAAGGCCACCTTGTCCTTTGGCACCGTAGATCCAGCCGCCCCTGCATTAGTTGGCTTCGGGTGAAGGCGGTGGAGATTGCGCCCCTGCCAGCGGCCCACCTGCCACAGCAGGATCACCCCGGCAAAAGCGAGCACAGAGAAATACAGGATCGAATGCTGTCCGCGAGGCACGATGATGAGTGCCGCCAGCAACGGCCCAAAGGAGCTGCCCATGTTGCCGCCTACTTGAAACAGCGACTGCGCTAGTCCCCGCCGCTTGCCTGCCGCCATGTGGGCGATGCGCGAGGCTTCTGGATGAAAGATCGCGGAGCCGCTGCCTACCAGTGCGGCGGAGAACAGGATCATGTGAAAACTGTGCGCCATCGCCAGCGAGACCAGCCCGCACAAAGTCAGCCCCATGCCGGTCATCAGCGAGTAGGGCATCGGCTTCTTATCCGTGTAAAATCCCACCACCGGCTGTAGCAGCGAGGCGGTCACTTGAAACGTCAGAGTGATCAGGCCCACCTGTGTGAAGCTCAAGCTATAGGAGTGTTTCAGCACCGGATAGATCGCAGGCAGCAGTGCCTGGATCACATCGTTGAGCAGGTGCGAAAAACTGATGGCGAACAGCAGAGAATAGACGGTTTGCGTGGCCGGGCTCAGTTGAGATTGTTCAGCCTCAACGGGTGTGGTGATGGCGGTGTTCATGAGTGCTGCAAGCGTTCATCGAATACGCAGGCCGGGCAACATCTGGCCCCGGTACTAATGGCGGGCTGACTGGTACTTTTCTCGGATTTCCTCCCGGAACTGCGCAGGCGTGCGAGTCGAGTAGCGTCGAAAGAACCGGCTGAAATAGGAGGGATCATCGAAGCCGAGCTGGTAGCCGATTTCCGAGATGCTGAGGTCGGAATGCAGCAGCAACCGCTTCGCATCCAGCAGCCGCCGCTGGCGGATCAGATCGCCCGCGGCATGGCCGGTGTGTTCGCTCACCATCTCGTTCAGGTGGTTCACGCTCACCGAGAGCTGCTTGGCGTAGGGTGCCAAGGCCTGCCACTCACGGAAGTGGCGCTCCACCTCGAGGCAAAACTGCCTCGCAAGCAGCGATCCGCGCGAGGCTTCGCCCGTGGGATGGGTGTTCAAGTACAGGCGAGAGGTGCGTACAAACAGAATGTGCAGCATGGCGCGCAGGACTTCAGCCGCCTCGAGCAGTGCCCCGTCAAATTCGCTCTGCAGCTCGGCAAAGATAGCGTTGAAGCTGCGCGTCTGCGCTTCATTCAAGGACAGCCAGGGCACCGCTGCTCCTGGTGAAAAGAATGGCAGTTCGTACAAACGGCTTGGTGGCGGCGTGCGGTGGTCGAAGAACTCCTGCGTGAATGAAATCACCGTGCCGCGCAACTGGTCGCGCACGCCAATGGTATGCACTTGGCCGGGCCTCAGGAAGAACAAAGTGGGGCCACGGATATCGTGTTCGCGGAAATCATGCATCAGCGTGCCATTGCCATCCACGAGGGACACCTGGAAGAAATCATGGTAGTGGGGGCGCTGCCTGCTAGGGCTGAAGGATTCCATGATCGGCATGATCACCACGCCTTCTGTGCGGAGGTGCTCCTGCCCGTACAGATGCATTTCAATGGAAGGAATGGTGCGGCGGGCCATGGTGCCATCATTCATCGCCGCGAGGCTCTCGTCAAAAAAGACTGCCCTGCTTTGAGTTATGAAATCCGAGAAAAACACCAGTGAGGCGGCTATTAGTACCGAGAGCGGAGTTTGCCCTCGCGACAAATATTTCTACCCTGCCCGCAATGGAAGAACGAGACGAACTGCCCCTGGA
This sequence comes from Verrucomicrobiaceae bacterium, assembly GCA_028293175.1. Taxonomy (GTDB): domain Bacteria; phylum Verrucomicrobiota; class Verrucomicrobiia; order Verrucomicrobiales; family Verrucomicrobiaceae; genus CAINXC01. Next base: position 3,489 of record JAQGPI010000297.1, read on the forward strand.
CCGCCAATTAAGGCTTGAGATCCTCTATGCTCGAGAGCGAGTGTATCGCTTCGGCAAGGCGACGCCGATGGAGCGGCTGGTGCTGCCGGGCGATGAGCCGGGGCCGGAAATCTGGGTGAAGCGCGAGGACCTGTCGCCGGTGAAATCCTACAAATGGCGCGGGGCCTGCAATTGCATGGCGGAGCTAACGCCGGAAGAAGCGGCGCGCGGCGTGGTGACCGCGTCCGCCGGGAACCATGCGCAAGGGGTGGCGCTGGCGGCGATGACACTGGGCATCCATGCGCGCGTGTACATGCCGCGCTCGACTCCAAAGGTGAAGCAGAACGCGGTGCGGCTGCACGGGGGTGAGTTCGCTCACATCGTGCTCAGCGGCGACAGTTACGATGAGGCGGTGACGGCGGCGCGGCAGGATGAAAAGAGCACCGGGGCGGTGTACGTGCATGCTTATGATGACCTGAAAGTGATGGCGGGGCAGGGGACGCTGGCGGATGAGGTGGTGCTATCGGGGCACGGTCCCTTCGATACGGCATATTTGCAGATTGGCGGTGGCGGCATGGCTTCAGGCGTCTCGTGTTATCTGCGCACCTACTGGCCGAAAATGGCGGTCATCGGCGTGGAGGGCATCGGCCAGGCCTCGATGAAAGCAGCGATCGAAGCCGGGCATCCTGTCGGCTTGAGCGAGGTGGACATTTTCTGCGATGGCACAGCGGTGCGCAAAGCCGGTGAGCTGCCGTTCGAGATCTGCAAGGACACGCTGGACCGCGTAGCTCTGGTGACCAATGCGGAAGTAAGTGGCGCAATCCGCGTGCTGTGGGAGACGCTGCGCTGCATCTCAGAACCCTCCGGCGCAATGGGCCTTGCGGCGGTGATCAAAGAGCGCGCGGCACTGGCCGGCAAGAAGGTGCTCATCATCATCTCCGGCGCTAACATCGACTTCCTACAGCTCGGCCTCATCGCACAGTCGGAAGGCTCCGCGAGTGCTAAGGCACGCACCTTGCGGGTACGAATGCCGGAGCGTCCGGGTGCGATGCTCGCTCTGCTCGATTCGTGCTTCGCTGGACTGAACATCACTGACTTCCAGTACGGCAAGCAGAAGGCGGACGAGGCATGGCCGGTCTTCACCATCAGTGCCGAGGACGCTGCATTGCTGGAGGCCTTGCCTGCTCGTTTGGATGCGGGCGGTTATCGTTGGGAAGATCAGACTGGCGCCGTGGATGTGGCCTTCCGCGCCATCCCATTGTGCGGTGATCTGCTAGCCTTTCCGTCATTCCTGCGGCTGGATTTTTATGAGCGTGCCGGCGCGCTGCATGACTTCCTCATGCAGCTCATCCGCGACAGCGCCAGCCTGTGCTATTTCAACTACCGTCAGTCCGGCGAACGCATCGGCCGCGCGCTGATTGGCCTCGATTTCCAGAGTGCGAAGGAACGCGCAAGGTTCCTCGCGGCGCTGCCGGAGCATGGGGAAGGCTATCGCTCCTGCAAGCCGGTGGATGAGGCGACATTGAGGCGTCTCACGGTGTGATAAGAAAGTGGGGTGGGCATCTTGCCCTCCTCAGGAAGGCGGTGGACTTGCGCCAGCGCGGAATGCTTTTTTCCATAAAAAGGGGCAGGATGCCCCTTCCACTTTCTTGGAGGCACCTACTTAGCTTCCAAATTCACCGTCTTCTTATGATCATAAGGCGGCGCGTCAAAGGTGAGCAGCAGTGCCTTGCCGCCTTTGTCCGCGACATCGTAACAATGCGGCACGCCTTTGGGGATGATGATGAAATCACCCACATGGCAAAGAGTTGTCTCCTTGCCGCAGGTGACGAGCACAGCGCCTTCCAGCACGTAGAGCCGGTGGTCGGCATCGGGGTGATAATGCAGGGCACCGCGACTGGTGACCTCGAAGTAATTCATGCGCGCCCCAGGCGTGGAAAGCAACGGCCAGAGATGCTTGCCGCCTTGTCCGCGATCCTTGAGCACCTCGGACTGGTGCTGGATGATGGCGCTGCCTTCGGCGGGAGGAGGTGGTTCGGCGTGCAGAGCAGTGGCTAGCAGGCAGGGCAGTAAATGACGAAATCCGAATGAGGGATGTCGAATCAATAACCAATGCCGCAATGATTTGGAGCTTCGAGTTTCGTCATTCATTCGACATTCCTCATTCGGATTTCGTCATTCAAAGCACCTTAGCACCGCTCACTACGGCGCTCCAAGAACCTCTTTCAAAGACCTCTCCACATCCGTCCTCGGCACGTTCTTCCTTTTGATGATGCCCTTGTCATCAATGATGAAGATGCAGG
>JAQGPI010000325.1 GCA_028293175.1 Verrucomicrobiaceae bacterium
CGCACAACTCCTGCTTGAAGCATCTCATGATCGCGGATAGCAACCTCAGTATGTGGCACTTCTCCGCAGACACAGGCGGCACCTTCACCGATTGCTTTGCAATTACTCCCGAGGGGACGGAGAAACGATGCAAGGTCTTGTCCTCAGGTTGCATTCGCACGCGCATCATCAGAACCCTCGGAAGCCGCACACTGATTATCGGAGAAAGCTGGGGCACCTTAGCTGGCTTCTTTGTCGGGTTTAAGATCGGTCTCGTGAGCGACTTCGCCAATCGGTGCCTCATTCAAGACTGGGACCCGCTGACCCGTACGCTGACTCTTCAAAGCGAGATACCGGGATTCTGGCAGCCGGACGATCTCGTAGAGCTCCGGACGGGTGAAGAGGCACCGGTGCTGGGTATGCGGCTTATCACCGGTACTCGCATCGGTGAGCCGTTCCCTCCGCTCACCGTGCGGGTCGCCACTACCCGCGCGACGAATGCCCTACTCGAACGCAAGGGATCAAGGGTGGCGCTTTTTATCACCGCTGGTTTCGCTGATCTTCTCGCTATTGGCGATCAGCGTCGAGCCGATCTCTTTGCATTAAAGCATGAACCACGGGCGCAGTTCCACGAGTGTTCTGTGGAGGTGCACGAACGGCTGGATGCACGCGGCAACATCTTGATCCCGCTGAACGAGGCAGAAGTGGTGCGGACGGCCGCCGATCTGGTCAACGCCGGTATCACCCACGGCGCTGTCGCGCTGATGCATAGCTTCGTAAATCCAGCGCATGAAAAGCGTGTGGCTGAGCTGCTTTACGCCGAGGGCTTCGAACATGTGTCGCTATCGAGTGGCCTAGCCCCTTTCGCCAAGATCCTGTCGCGTGCGCAATCGGGAGTGGCCAACGCTTATCTGACCGGACCGGTGCAAAGTTTTCTCCAAAGGGTTGCTGAGCCGCTGGGGGACGTTTCCTTACAGGTCATGACAAGCGCTGGGGGCCTTGAACCAGCTTTGGCGATCAAACCCAAGGACATGCTGTTAAGCGGGCCTGCAGGGGGTGCTATTGGCGCTGCAAATGCTGCCAAGCGTGTCGGCTTCCATCGCATCATCACATTCGACATGGGTGGCACCAGCACGGACGTGGCGCGATTGGATGGCAGGCCTGGCTATCGGTTCAGCCAAAGCATCGCAGGGATGAACCTGCTGGCTCCCTGCGTCGCGGTGGAGACGGTCGCTGCGGGCGGCGGCTCCATTTGCGCATGGACACCCTCGGGCCTCGCGGTGGGTCCGCACAGCGCTGGATCGAATCCGGGTCCAGCGTGTTACGGCAAAGGCGGTCCCCTTACCATCACAGACATCAATTTACTGCTCGGTCGGTTTGATCCAGAGCGGTCGCCTATTCCCTTGGATCCCAGCGCAGCGCAAAATCGACTCGAGGAACTGCTCGGCAAAGTGATCAGCCAAACTGGCAACGCATGGTCGGCGGCGGAACTTCTGAACACGCTGCTCGGGCTCGCAGTGGAGCACATGGCCGATGCCATCCGCAAGATCAGCGTGGCGGAGGGCTATTCGCCCAAAGAGTATGCATTACTAGCTTTTGGTGGTGCTGGACCGCAACATGCCTGTGCCGTCGCTTCGATGCTCGGGATGGATACCATCATCGTGCCGCGTCATGCCGGTATCCTGAGCGCCGTAGGACTGCACGAGGCGTTGCCTGAAGCCTTTGCCGAGAAGCAGGTGCTCATGGACGCAACCGAGGCTCAGGCCCATCTTGCCCAGTGGATCGCGGAGATGGTGGCCGAGGCTAAGATGTCGTTGAACCATGCTGAGGTGGCGGAGCCGCAGGTGCTGGCAGAGATGCGCCTCATGGGCCAGGATACGCCGCTGCAAGTGGAGGTACGTAAGCAACCCTTGATCGAGGCGTTTGGCGAAGCATACGCGCGTCTCTTTGGCTATCCGCCGCCCGCAGGCCGAGCCGTCGAATTGGTGAGCCTTCGTGTGATCATCCGGGTAGCCGCCGCTGAGGTCGTTTCCTCTGCGGGTTTTAACACTAAGAACACGATTTCAACGAAGGGCCCGGCCTTGATCCAGGATGCCTTCAGCACGCTAGTGGTGGAGTCGGGTTGGGCAGCCTTCGACTTGGATAATCTTGGCTATGTGCTGCGGCGAGATGAAGCTCAGGCTTCCCCTGCCATAGTGACCGCGCCTGAGCTTCTACGACATCGTTTCCATAGCTTGGTCGATGACATGGGAGCACTACTGAAGCGGACGTCCATTTCCACCAACATCCGCGAGCGCTTGGATTTCTCGTGTGCCCTGCTCAATACGCGCGGCGAGCTCGTGGCCAGTGCGCCCCATATACCCGTCCATCTTGGAGCCCTTGGAGTTTGCGTGCGCGAGACGTTGAAAGTTCTCGGCTGGGACAACATCCGGGCCGGTGACACCTACATCACCAACCATCCGGCCTTCGGCGGTTCGCATCTCCCCGACGTGACCCTGATTACACCCGTGTTCGATGATGCCAGCAAACTCCTCGGCTTCGTCGCCAACCGCGCCCATCATGCTGAAATCGGCGGCATGACGCCGGGTTCCATGCCGGCCACGGCGACGCATCTGATTGAGGAAGGTGTCGTTATTGCGCCCTGCCATCTGGTCCGCGCAGGTGTATCACAATTTGATGAAATCAGCCGGATACTAAGTATAGCAAAGTATCCTACACGGCAGTTGGCCGATAACCTCGCCGATCTTCATGCGCAACTCGCGGCGAACCGTCTGGGTGCCGGGCGGCTGCGCGAACTCGCATCGCCGCTGGTGCTTGCGGCCGCCATGGATCACGTGCTGGATCATTCGGCACGCATGATGGCGCGTCGGCTTGAACTCGTCCCTGCGGTGAGTGCCACCGAGCGCATGGATGATGGTTCGGTGATTTGCGTCGCCATCACTCAGGAAGCAGGGCGGTTGAAGATGGATTTCACCGGCACCTCACCCACTCATTATGGCAATCTCAATGCTACGCGCGCCATTGTCAGCAGCGCCGTGCTGTATGTGCTGCGGCTGATGCTTCAGGAAGACCTGCCGCTGAATGAAGGGCTTATTCGGCCGGTGGAGTTGGTGCTGCCTGAAGGCACGATGTTGAACCCCGTTTTCTCCGGCGATTCCGAACGCGATCCCGCCGTGGTGGGAGGCAATGTTGAAGTCAGCCAGCGCTTGGTCGATACTTTGATCAAAGCCTTCGGACTTCAGGCGTGCAGCCAGGGCACGATGAACAACCTGCTCTTTGGAAACGAGCGCTTCGGTTACTATGAAACCATCGCCGGGGGTGCCGGTGCGGGCGAGGGCTACGAGGGAGCCAGCGCCCTGCACACGCACATGACCAATACCGCGATCACCGATCCCGAAATCCTGGAGCAACGCTATCCGGTCCGGCTTCGCCAGTTCGCCATCCGGCGCGGCTCAGGCGGCGCAGGCCATTGGCGTGGCGGAGATGGCGTGGTACGCGAGTTTGAGTTTCTGGAGCCGTTGACCGTTTCGTTGCTCACCCAGCATCGGAATTCAGGGCCGTTTGGTATCCAAGGCGGTGAGCCTGGGGAAGCAGGGAAGCAGACTCTCATCAGTAATGGTGGGGAGCTACAGATCTTGCCTCCCAGTGTCAGCCTGCGAGTGCAGAGGGGTGATGTGTTGCGTATGGAAACGCCGGGTGGTGGCGGTGGGGGACTACGCCCCTGTGACTTCATTGTACGGCGTTAGTCGTAGAGCGTTTGAAGGCACAGATGGCGCGGCTGGAGTACAGCCTTTGGACTGGTGGCGAAGTGCATGAAATCTGAGTCTCCGAATGCACGGAGAGCTATCAACCACGTGGGGGGAGGAGTCTGAAGGTTCCCCATGTTCCTCAGCTTCGGGATGTTAGGGGGGCTTGTGCCTCATATTTCGGCCACCCCAGTCTAAAGACTGTACTCCAACCGCCGTTCAAGGGAACGCCGTCGTCCCGTTCCTTGCCGTAAAAGTGACCATTCCGTTCACTTTCCTACCTCGGCGTAGGACTTGCCTCGTACATCCCTGGTTGATAGTATAGCCGTATGCGTTTTTTCACTCTCGCAGCCCGATGGGCAGCCGTGGCGATGATCAGTCTGGTGGGCTCGGAGCTCTGCCATGGTCAGCAGGGGGAGCATGAGTTGAAGCTGGATTTGACGCCCTTGCTTGACCTGAATCATGCCTTTGCCTTGACGCCCAATGCGTTGGAAAAGGACTTTCACAAGGAGGGCTTCACAGAGAATCCTTTCATCCGCTGGACCAGCAACCTCACGAAGGCGGGCTTCTCCGTTCACCCCTTTTCCAACATTAATGTCGAGCTGTCCCTGCTCGAGCGGAAGGTGCTGCTTACAAGCAGCGACGTTACCTTCGCCGAGGGCAAGGCAAGGACTGTCGCCTTTGCCACGGAGCAGGCTGACAATGCCACGGTCATCCTGTTGAGTGCCAAGCTCGATGAATTGCTCGCTTGCAAGGCCGTGCCGGGACCGAAACCTTTGCTGGGATGGAAGGAGACTGGGAGGTCGAAAGCGTCACTGTGGACGAGCGCTAAAGGCGTGGCGCTGCTATCTGTTAATGAGCATATGTTGAAACTGGTGCTCGCTCCGGCGCAGACGCTACCGACCACACTGACCACTGGCTTCTCGCTCGCCGACGGTGGGGAACGAGCTGACACCGCCGCGTTCTTTGTACGCCTGGACCAACTGCTGGCTGTTCCGCGTTTGTGGAGTCTCACCCAAGATGCGTTTGAGGAATCCTTCAAAATGACGGGCGCTACTTTCAAGCAGTCGCCTTTTTACAAGTGGAACACGATGGCCAAGGACAGCCTGCTGCTCACGCGCCATGTATTCAGCAACACCTCCACGGACCTGTTGTTGTTTGATGATGCCGTGAACGCCGAAGAGGCGCTGGTCGAGTTCCGCGATGGCAAGGTGGGCAAGGTGACGCTGACGCTGCTGACCCGCGGCAACAGCGGCAAGGCGGCCAAGGAGAAGTTTGATGAGGTCTTCCTAGCCACAGGTCGTGCGCTGGGTGGCATGTTCAAGGTGCAGCCCACCAAGACAGTCGCAGCGGGCAAGAGCGTGGCGAAGATCCAGGGTTATCTCTGGTCCACGCCGCACACGCTGGTGCTGATGGAATTCAATGAAGAGGCACCGAAGGGCAACGTGGAGTTTCTGCGGCTGAAAATGACGCCTGCTAGCAGCCGTGTCGAACTGCTCAATACCAACATGCTCAGTGATACGGTGACGACAAAGAGCCGCGCGAGCCTGGGCCGCAACGTGAAGCGCGACATGGTGACCGGGGATGTGTATGTAACGGGTGTGCCGATGATTGACCAGGGCCAAAAGGGCTACTGTGTCTCGGCCTCCTGTGCCCGCATTTTCAATTATCTCGGCGTGAAGTGCGACCAGGATGAAATTGCTGAATTGGTGAAGAATGATGCCGAGAGGGGTACGAGACCCAGCGATATGTATTCGGCGCTACGCAAAATCGACCAGCAGTACAACATGCGCGTGAAGGTGGTGAAGCTACCGCGCGGCTACGGTCTCATGGGCATGCGCGATACGGAAGTGGTTCGCGCCCAGAAGGGCGATCTGGCGAAGCTGATCCAGGAAAACGTCGCCATTGGCACGCCGCTGCTGTGGGCGGTGGCGCTGCCGTCTGAACCGGTGGCCGTGCGCACCGGCCTCTCGGGCTCTCCCGCCCAGGGCGAGATCAAGGACCCGCAGGCCGGTGGCGGCCACATGCGCATGATCATCGGCTACAACACCAAGTCCGGCGAAGTGATCTTCACCGATTCCTGGGGCGCGGGCCACGAGATTAAGCGCATGGCTTTGCGCGATGCGGACGCCATGACGCAGGCGGTATTTACCATGCAGCCGGCGCAGTGAGCGTCACAGCTTCATCGCATAATGCACCTGGCGGGTCATTTCCTGAAAACCGCAGGAGGGATAGAGATGGGTGCCGACTTCGTTGGAGGCCATGGTCTCGATTTGCACGATCTTCATGCCTTCCGCACGCAAGTAATCGAGGGCACGGTTGATCAGGCGGCGACCAAGTCCAAGTCCCCTCGCCTCTTCGGTCACCGCCATGTTGGGAATGCGACCGCGCTCGTTGTGCCGGTCCACGCGCGTGGTGATAAAGCCAAGAATAAGGCCGCTGCGCTCCGCCACAAAGACACCGCCGGGATTGGAAAGGCAGTCATCCTCAAGTTGATCTGATTTGCGCGCTTTCCAGCCGCGTTCGTTCCAGCGGCCAAGTTTTTCTTCCAGGATCTGGTCGAGTGCGACGCCGCTAAAAGAGCTCAGGGTGATGTCGCGCAACGCCGGTAAATCACTTGGCTGATAAGCGCGGATGGAAATCTCGTTCATACCACGCACTCAAGCCATGTCCTCTGATGATGGCAAGCGAGATGCTTCTTCCGTGCTCGACATTGATATCACTACCTCCCACACTGCCCTTCTCATGAACAGGATTGCCTACCGTCTTTCTCACTGCGTCACAGCCTGTCTCGCAGCCCTCGTCTTCTCCATCGCCCTGCAAGCTTCAGCCGTCGAGGACTCGCGCGTCTTCGAGCTGCGCGTCTATACCTGCAACGAGGAAAAACTGCCGGAGCTGCTCGCCCGTTTCCGTGGTCCCGAACACGCCTTGTTTGAGAAACATGGCATCCAAAACATCGGCTTCTGGGTGCCGATGGACAAGGAGAACGGCGCTGAAACCACGCTGATCTATGTGGTCGTTCATAAGAGCCGAGATGCGGCGAAGGCCTCCTGGGCGGCTTTTAGCAAGGACCCTGAATGGCAGGCGTTAGCGAAGACCAGCGAAGCCAATGGCAAGTTCCTCGCGAAAAAGCCGGAGTCGACATTCATGACTGCCACGGACTTTTCCCCTGCCATCACCACCGGCGCTGGCAAGGCGGACCGTGTGTTCGAGCTGCGCACCTACACGTGCAATGAAGGCAAGCTGCCGACGCTGCTCAGCCGCTTCCGCGATCACACCTGCGTCTTGTTCGAAAAGCACGGCATGACCAATGTCGCCTACTGGACCCCGACCGATCCTGAAACGGGCGGCGGCAAGAAGCTCATCTACATTCTTGCCCATGCCAGCAAGGAAGCGGGCATGAAGTCCTTCGATGATTTCCGCGCCGATCCCGATTGGGTCAAAGCCAAGGCTGAAAGTGAAAAAGACGGCCCGCTCACCATCAAGCCCGATGGCGTGAAATCCGTGTACATGAAGGCCACGGACTTCTCTCCGATCAAATAGGCTTAACTGCGGCCCGGCCATGGCTCCCATCGCAATACGGCGGCGTCGCCGTGCGTTTGCAATCGCAGAGCACGGTTTTCGCTTCCGTGAGCACGAACTTCACCGGCCCTTTACCGGTGCCCGTGTGGCTGCCATCGCACAGCGGCTGGTGACAGCTCTTGGAGCAGGAGCACCACCAGTGCGTGCCGGCAGGCAGCTGAAGGGTTAGCGGCATGGGTCGTTCAATTCAGGCCGGACAAGCGTTTCATCCACTCTGGATCCACCTCAAATGCCTTGGGACGGTTGGTACGAGACTTAACGGCCACAGGTGTGGAAACAAACAACACGGAAACTTGAAAGCCCACCGAGCCGTTGGACCGCCGCGCTGGCTTGCATTGCACCACAAATCCCCGCTTCGTCACCCACTCGCTGGTCTCTGCCAAGGTGCTGCCGCGCACCTT
>JAQGPI010000098.1 GCA_028293175.1 Verrucomicrobiaceae bacterium
GGCAATTGACCGTGGTTATCTCCGCCAGTGGTTTCCTGAACTACAGCTTTTGGAGCCCGCATAAGAGCCGGACTGAAGAGCACCTTTCGATTCGCGGAAGCTTGGCGGCTAGGACGACGTTTGTTTCCGCCAGATAGAGGTGCTCGGCCCGGATGCTCTGCATCCGTCAGCGTCTCCAATCCCGTCCACAACATCCAACAAAGATCCTGCAAACACCCTCAAATCACCGTATCTTTCCTCATGCCCGACTTTTGGGATTTCCTGCCGCAAACCCCGCGTTTTACAGCGAAATCCGACTCGATCCGACTGGATCAAACCGAAAATTCGCAGCGTTTCCTGCCTGTCCCCTATCAGACCCTAGGTCACCTTCTTACCATGCTTCGTTCCCTCCTCGCCATCGCCTTGTCACTGGCTGCTTTTGCGCACGCCAGTGAAGTCCGTGAACTGATCTATCCGGCCTCGACCGTTCCTGGCGAGCTGAAGGTGGAGAGCCATTTCTACCTGTGGCTGCCGGCGGGCGTGGCCGAGTTGCGCGGTATCGTGGTGCATCAGCATGGCTGTGGCACTGGTTCCGAAACCAGCGGTATGACGGGGGCTGATGACCTGCACTGGCAGGCACTGGCGGCGAAGTGGAATTGCGCGCTGGTGAGCACCAGCTACAAGGCCGGCGACAAGGGCAACTGCCGGGACTGGTGCGATTCGCGCAACGGCTCGGATGTGAAGTTCAACCTGGCGCTGGCGGATTTTGCCAAGGAGACGAAGCACCCTGAACTGACCAGCGTGCCCTGGTGCCTGTGGGGCCATAGCGGCGGCGGATTCTGGGCGAGCCTGATGCAGGTGGCGCATCCTGAGAAGATCGTGGCGATCTGGTTCCGCAGCGGGACGGCTTTCGAAACCTGGAACAACGGCGGAGTGCCGAAGCCGGAGATCCCGGAGGCGGTGTATGGCATTCCTTGCATGGGCAACACGGGGGTGAAGGAGAACGGTGACAAGCGTTTCAACGGTGCCTGGACGGGCACGCACGCGATGCATCTGGCCTACCGGGCCAAGGGCGCGCCCTTTGGCGTGGCACCTGATCCGCGCACCAGCCACCAGTGCGGTGATCAGCGTTACGCGGCGATTGCGTTCTTTGACACCTGCCTGGCGATGCGTCTTCCGGCGAAGGACGGCGAGCCTTTGAAACCTGTGGATCAAACCGGAGCGTGGCTGGCGGAAGTGGATACCGATGTGGCCGTGCCTGCCGCTAAATTCAAAGGGGACAAAGCCAAGTCCGTGTGGCTGCCAAACGCGGCCTTTGCCAAGGTGTGGATGGAGTACGTGAAGACTGGCACGGTGGGCGATACCACGTCGCCGCCTGCGCCGACGAATGTGAAGGTGACCGGCAACGAGATTACCTGGGAAGCGGCGGCAGATTTTGAAAGCGGCCTGGGCGGGTTCATCATCGAGCGCGATGGCAAGACCATCGCGAAGCTGCCGGAGAAGCCGGACAGCACCTTTGGCCGCCCGCTTTTCCAAGGCATGCAGTACAGCGACACGCCGAAAGTGCCGCTAGCGGTGATGCATTACGTGGACAAGGATTCGACCCCGGGAGCCAAGTACCGCGTCATCGCCGTGAACAGCGCCGGGCTGCCGTCGAGCTAGACAAAAGCACTGCCCGGGCGCTTGCCAACTCCGTGGGTGGCGCTTATTTGTGGGCGCCTTCGTATGCGCTGGGGTGGATTTTGTGAAAACCCAGACAGCCGCGCCGTGATCCATATTCGTTCATCCTTTCCATGCGCCACCTTATCGCCCTTCTCATCCTCCTCGGATTCTCCCTTTCCGCTTACGCCGATCAGAACGAGTACATCATCGTCAGCGGTGGTCCGGCGCTGCGCAAATGGGAGGACCTGCGGCGCAATGGCGAGCAGCATGACCGCTTCTGGGGCAACTTCATCCGTACGGCTCGCGCTCGCATTGAGGAACTGCAGAAGGCCCAGCCGGGCATCGCCATCACCTGGATGGTGTATCAGGATGCCTACACGCGCCGCAGCATTGAGGACAAGCGTTCCGTTAATGCGCTGGTGGAGTCCGTGCGCGACAAGTTCAAGGTGAAGCTGGTATGGTTCCACTCCGGCGATGAAGTGATCAACTACATCAACAACGGCTCGAATCGCTGGCGCACCAAGGTTTCCGGGTTCGAGTACTTCGGTCACAGCAACAAGTTCTGCTTCATGTTCGACTACAGCTCGGATGTGTACGGAGTGTCCACTTCCTGGCTGCATCAGCGGGATCTGCGCCGCATCCATTCCAGCGCCTTCGCTTCGAATGCCTATTGCCACAGCTGGGGCTGCCATACGGGCGAGGCTATGAGCGCCGAATGGAAGAAAGCCACTGGACTCTGGATGATCGGCGCGAGTGGGAAGACCGATTACACCGACCTTGAATTGCACAACAACCATCCTCATATCGGGGCTGGTGCGCATTGGAAGACGCGCGGGTAAGCGCCGGGCGTTCGGAGGTAAGCCAGACCTAGAAGCAACCCCGCGGAGTCGTTCTACGCTTATCCAAGTCTTGCGCCGCGCTCACAGGCGCGGGACGCCTATGTCCCACTCGGAGGCGTAAGATGATGGCAACAGCAGTGTGGCGGAGGCCCCGTTGGGGGATGTCTTTAGACTTTACCGTCGGCCAAACACTGCTTAAACCACCACCGGCTCCGGAGCGGGAGGCTCATCGTTGCGTGAGCGGTTGCTCCAGGACCAGCCGCTGAGGCGCTTTAGCAATGAAGACCCCGCGACATAGGCAAAGCCAAAGAAGAACAGCCCCAGGAATGGCAACGAGGCCCATTGATTGCGGGAAGCGGCCAGGGCTAGCAGACCAGCAAAGTACAGCGCGAGCGCCACTTCGATCCATAGCACCAGGGACTTGGAAGCCGAGTACTTGGACTTCTGCTTGCGTGCTTGAGCCTGGGTGCTGACGCCGTATTTGGGGGTCCGCACAAACTCAGATTCCTGACCCATCAGGGCTTCCAGCACGGCCTTCCCGTTGTTAATGCTCATGCCAATGCCGAGCCCGAGCAGGAGCGGCAAGTAGGGCAGGGCCTTCCACCAGTGGCCTTTGGATTGGGCCGCCTGGGCGGTGAGGTAGAAGACGATGACGGAAAGCGAGGCAAAGAAGAACACAGGCAGGTCCACCAGCACCGCCTTCATCCATGAACTTTCAAACATGAAGTTGGCCGGGTACATCAGCACCAGGGTGCAAAGCGTGAGCAGGTAGGCGAAATTCGAGCCCAGATGGGCGGTGGCCTCAATTTTGAGCGCCAGGGGAATCTTGCTGCGCCAGACTTCGCCGACGATCTTGCGCCACACCTGAATACTGCCCTTGGTCCAGCGATGCTGCTGACTTTTGAAGCCGTCCATATCAGGGGGCAGTTCAGCGGGCACGACCACGTCCTTCAGGTAGATGAACTTCCAACCCCGGAGCTGGGAACGGTAGCTCAAATCCAGGTCTTCGGTGAGCGTATCATGCTGCCAGCCGCCGGATTCGTTAATCACCTTGGCGCGCCAGATGCCGGCGGTACCGTTGAAATTTAGAAACTCACCGTGGCGGCTGCGGGCCGTTTGTTCCAGCACTAGATGGCCGTCCAGGAACATGGCCTGGAGACGGGTGAGCAGAGAGTAGTCGCGGTTGATATGGCCCCAGCGTGCCTGCACCAAGCCCACCTTTTCGTCGGTGAAATGGTGGATCATCTTCTGCAGCATGTCGCTGGGCGGCACGAAATCCGCATCGAAGATAGCGATGAATTCGCCCTTCACCGTTGCCATGCCTTCATCCAGCGCTCCGGCTTTGAAGCCGTGGCGGTTCACGCGGTGCCGATATTCGATGTCGAATCCCAGGGCGGCGAGCTCAGCCGACAGCCGTTCGCTGAGTTCGGCACTTTCGTCGGTGGAATCATCCAGCACCTGGATTTGCAGCTTGTCTTTGGGATAGTCCAGCGCGGCCACAGCCTCCAGCAACCGTTCTGTCACGTGCATCTCGTTGAACAGAGGGAGCTGCACCGTCACAATCGGCAGCTCCGGGAAGTGTCGTTTAGGAACGGGCTCCTCGTGCCTATGTCTCCAGTAGAGGTACAACACCTTGATGCGGTGGGCTCCGAAAACGGAAAGCCCCGCAAAGACCAGCACATAGCAGGTCATCCAAATGATACGTTCCCAATCGGGCATAGAGGAGGTCAGAATATAGCGAACCGCAATCAATCGCGATGCCTTCTAGACCGTCAAGCCCCATTTACAGCACGAAGGGTGCCTGACGAGGGTTGAAAGCGGAAGGGAAAACAATTGCGAACGGAGTAAGGTTTACGATGAGTCGTGCTGGAATTATGCCAGAGCACCTTTAGAGTTTAGCCCAGTGAATACCGTTCCGCTCCATTTTCCTGTGTTTCGCTCCACATGGCCTTTCTTACTGGCCCTGGCGCTTTGTCTGCCTGTGGGGCAGGGGATAGCCCAGGCACCTGCCAAGGCGGAGGCGAAGCAAAAGCAAATCCCGGACGACCTGCTAGGCGATGAGCATGTGCGGGAAGAATTTGGGGTTAATCCTATCACCACTCCGAGTATTGAGGCCATTTTCCAGCTCCTCGATACCCTGGGCACGCTATCTTATGATCGTCTTTCCAGACCGATCGCCGATAGGACACCTTCCGAGCGCGTCGCCGTCTCTCTCAGCATGGGCGCGCTGATTGCTGACGGCTTCCTGGTCGTGCAATGCGAGAAGGTGGAGCAAATGGACAACATCGGCCGTGCGCTGCTGAAGCATGCCAAGGTCCTCGGTGCCGGTGCCCGCATGAACCGCCACAGCCAGAGCCTCCTGGAACACAGCATCAAGGGCGACTGGAAAAAACTGCGCTCTGAGCTGACCAAGGCGCAGTTCGATGTTGAGGCGGAGATGGTTCAGCTCCGCGATGTGGATATCGCCCACCTCATCAGCCTTGGCGGCTGGCTGCGTGCGTTCCAAATAGCCACCCAGGCTGCTGATCAAAATTACGCGCCTGATAAGACTCGCAACCTCGCCCGGCACGACATTGCCGAATATTACCTGGAGAGCCTTTCAACCCTTCACCCCAAGGTGCAGGAACTCGCCGTGGTGAAGAAAATCAGCCAGGGGCTCAAGGAGCTTCTCCCCCTAATGGATGTGCCTGAAGGCAAGGTGCTCTCGCCCGCCGAGGTGAAGGCCTTGCGTGAGAAGGCTGCCGAGTT
>JAQGPI010000347.1 GCA_028293175.1 Verrucomicrobiaceae bacterium
CGCGGGAAGGGTGGCGAAATAAAATCCGGCGGTAGAGTGATACACTCTCCCAATGGCCAGGAAAATGGGGGCGCTCATCAGCAGGAGGCCCCAGCTGGCGATGACCATGCCTTCAATGGTCTTCCACAGCACCAGACTCTTGAACGGCAGCGGCAGGCTCAGCAGCCAGCTCGTCTCCTTGCGCCTGAACAGACCCATGCCGGTAATGGTGGCACTGGAGACCACGAGCATGCAGAAAAAGAAGAAAAACAGCACATAGATCAGCCGCTCTGTCAGCAGCGGACCGAGGAGCGGAAGCTGATTTACAAACTCTAACCCGCAGGAGACAAGCATGTAAGCGACCACCACGTAGCAGGCCAAGAACACGGCGATGGTGCAAAAAAGCAGCCTTTTTTCCCGCAAATGATGGCGGAGGGCGTGCAGCACAGTGGCTAGGTGGGCACCGGCGAGCATCCGGGTGGCCTGGGCCGTGGTCAAAGACATCGCGTACGAATCAAGAGGACGATTGGAGTTATAAAAAATATGTGCCTCGTGGGCTCTATTTGCCATGAAAAGCTTGCTTTGTACCACCAACTTCGCAAAAAATGAGCGTTTCACGCCTTGGCGTGTCCAAGACGACCTCATCAGATTATCATATGTTGCTTATCGCACTCAAACTCCAATTGGCCGCCCTCGCTACTGTGGCAGGCATTAACACCGAAGAGATCACCAGCCCAGAGGTGAAGTCCACGCTTACCAAACTGGAGGCGATCCAAAAGGATTCCGCCGGCGGTCAGGGTAAGACGGACATCAATCAAGCCTCCACGGAAGCCATCAAGGCGATCGCGGCCCTTTCGGACAAGGGTGACAAGGACGCCCTGTACGCGATGGCCCTGTGGTCGCGCATCGGTATCCTCAGCGGTGCCACTTCCCAGCAGTTGCTTGACTGGTACACCAAGGCAGCTGACGCGGGCCAAGTTACCGCCAAGGCGGAACTGGGCAGCCTGTACATCTCCAACTTCCCGCAGGACGTTGACAAGGTAACCAAGGGTGTGAAGTACATCCAGGAAGCGGAAGCTGCCGGTAATAAGGGTGCCCGTCGTGCCCTGGCACAGCTCACCCTGGTGGGCGTCCCTGCCGCCAAGCTTGATCGCAACATTCAGACGGCTCTGAGCCTGTACGAGAAAGGCCGCGCCGATGGCGATGGCGAATCGACCTTCAGCCTGTCGCAGATCTACACCCTGGGCATCCAGGAAAAGAACGGTGACGAAGCTCCAAAGCCGCTGCTGCCGAAGGAAGAAGCCAAGGGCCTTGCGCTTCTGGAAGAATCTGTGAAGCAGGGCTTCCCGCCCGCCATGAGCCAGCTCGCTGAGCGCCTCCTCACCGGTGAAGGAGTAAAGGCTGATCCAGCCCGCGCCCTGAAGATCCTCAACGACGCCTCCGCAAAGGGCAGCGCCCCCGCTGAACGCCAGCTTGCTATGATTTATGAGCAAGGCCTGGGCGGTGAAACGAAGGACATCAAGAAGGCCGCTGAACATTACGCGGCCGCTGCCCGCGGCAATGACGGCGTCGCCCAACTCTGGCTCGGCAATGCCGCCCAGAATGGCGTGCTGACCGATGCTGGCGCTGCCAAGGTGAAGGACGCCGGTGCTGACAAGAAGCCTGAGTTGAAGAATGAGGACGTGCTGATCGCACCGAATCCAGCCACCGCGCTGAACTTCTACCGCCTCGCAGCGCAGAACAACGTGCCCCAGGCTATCTACTATGTCGGTCTGTTCTATGAAAACGGCGCTGTGGTGGACAAGGACCCTATCAAGGCCTTCTCCCTCGTGCAGCGTGCCGCCCAAGCTAGCATCCCAGTCGCCCAGTACAAACTCGGCACCTACTACCAAAATGGCGTGGGCGTAGCCCAGGACGTGGTGGCCGCCGCCGGCTGGTATCAGCGTGCCGCTGAGTCCGGTCTGCCCCAAGCCAAGCTGGTCTATGGTGCGATGCTCGAAGGTGGCGTGGGCGTACCCCGCAGCCTGCTGGCCGCCCAAGCTCAGTATCAAGAAGCCGCCAAGCTCGGGCTGCCCCAGGCCATGGTGAGCCTCGCCAGCCTCAGCTTCCGCGGTGGCGATGGCATCAAGTCCAGCAAGGAAAATGCCTGGGCCTATGCTACGCTCGCCGTTGAAGCCACCAAGAGCGATCCTAAGGCCGTTGAGTTCCTCAAGGAAATCGAAGGCAAGATGAACGACAAGGAAAAGTCTGACGCCAAGAACATCCTTGCAACGATCAAGGCTGGCAACGCCGCAGCTCCTGCTCCCGCGCCGACTACTCCTGCCGCTACGCCTGATAAGCCAGCCACCGGCACCAAGAAGAAGAAATAAGCTGTCTTCCAGTCAAAACTGATTCACCGCCTCCGGTCGCAAGATCGGAGGCGGTTTTTTGTTGGGCCCTAGGAGGTGAAGCCTAGCCCTACCCCAGCACCCCGCGCACTACCTTGCCCTGCACATCGGTCAGACGGAAATCGCGGCCTGCGTAGCGGAACGTCAGCTTCTCGTGATCCAGGCCCAGCTGATTCAGCATTGTGGCGTGCAGGTCATGCATGTGCACCTTGTCCTTCACCGCAAAATGGCCGAATTCATCGGTTTCGCCGTACGTGATGGCGGGCTTGAACCCACCGCCGGCCAGCCAGACGGTGAAGCCGTTGGGATTGTGATCACGCCCTGTGCCGTTCTTTTCTGAGTACGGCGTGCGGCCAAATTCGCCTCCCCACCAGACGATGGTGTCTTCCAGCAGGCCACGCTGTTTCAGATCCTGCACAAGCGCCCATACGGGCTGATCCACCGCTGCGGCATGCTCGGCATGCTTGGGCATGTTGGAATGCTGGTCCCAGGCCGGATTGTTGGAGTTGTCGGAATAATTGACCTGGATATAGCGCACGCCTTGCTCGGCAAGCCGACGCGCCATCAAGCAACTGCGGCCGAAGTTTTCGGTACGCTTCTCGTTGATGCCGTACATTTGCAGCGTCGCCTCGGATTCCTGCGCCAGATCCAGCGCTTGGGGCGCATTGTGTTGAAGACGCCAGGCGAGCTCGTAGCTGTTCAGCACCGCATCATACTCCGCATCCGGGCCGACCCTAGCATACTGCTCGACGTTCAGCGCCTGGAGGAAATCGAACTGCCGCTTTTGCTTTTCCGGCGAGAGCACATTATTGGCGAGATTGCGGATGGTGGCTTCGCTAGTTGGCCTTCCGGCGCGGCCCAAAGCAGTGCCTTGATGCAAAGCAGGCAGAAACGCCGGACCATAATTGCGGGGGCCGCCATTGCCCAGCGCAGGACTGATGGTTACAAAAGCAGGCAGGTTGTCGCTCTCTGAACCGAGGCCATAGCTCACCCAAGAGCCCATGCTTGGGCGGATGGAAGTCGTGGAGCCCGTGTGCAAAAATAGCGTGGCAGGGCCATGCGCGATGCCCTCAGTGTGCATGGACTGGATGAAGCACAAGTCGTCCACCATGCTGGCCATCTTGGGGAACAACTCCGAGGCCCAGCGACCGCTTTCGCCACGCTGCTTGAAGTCCCAAAGGGACTTCATCACCCGCTGTGGCGCGCCCATGCCGGTCTTCGCGATCGAGCGTGAATCAGCGAAATCTAGCATCTCACCATCGCGCCGCTCCAGCAGCGGCTTGTGATCAAAGGAATCCACATGGCTGACGCCGCCAGACATGAACAAAAAGATCACACGCTTGGCCTTGGCACCATGCAGGGAAGCCCTAGCCGCCAAAGGATTCGAAGCCGCCATCGCCTGTTGCGACGCCAGGGCATTCATCGCCAGCGAACCGAAGCCGCAGGCAGTGGATTGCAAAAGATGGCGGCGCGTAAGCATGAGTCATCAAACGATGCGGAAGGTGCAGCCTTTCAACCGGGTGTCTCGGCTAAATATTCCCGCGCTTCATCTCCTCCATCAGCCACTCGCAGTTGCGCCACGCCAGCGCCAAAATCGTGAGCGTTGGGTTCTTGTCGGGGTTGCTGGGAAGGGTGGCACCGTCCATGAGAAAGAGGTTCTTCACTTCCCAGGTCTGGCCGTACTGATTGGTTACGCTGTTGTCCGGCTTATCGCCCATGCGCGCGGCTCCCACTTCGTGAATA
The DNA here is from genome assembly GCA_028293175.1 of Verrucomicrobiaceae bacterium. Taxonomy (GTDB): domain Bacteria; phylum Verrucomicrobiota; class Verrucomicrobiia; order Verrucomicrobiales; family Verrucomicrobiaceae; genus CAINXC01. The sequence continues at coordinate 4,110 of JAQGPI010000347.1, forward strand.
ATCTCGCCGGGGCGCTGAATGGCATCGCGACCACTCTGGGGCTTGGCCTTACCGCCCATGCCTTCCAGCAGCTCGGCAAAGGTGTTCTGCATGTGCTCCGCCTGCTTGATCTCGTGGTCGCTCCATTTCCAATGGAAGCGCAACACGGGGATGCCCCATTGATCCACCATCTGCGGATCTAGCTCGCAATAACAATCCTTATTGGGAATCATTTCGCCTCGGCCGCTGAAACTGAAGCTCGCACCGTAGTAGCGCCGCGCCTCCTGCTTGAGCTTGCTGCCGTACACGCCGGGGCTGGTGTTGTCGAGAAAGCCAAAGCTGCCGGGGCTGGGCATGCGCCGGCCACCGCCCATTTCAATATGATAGCCACGGGCAAAGCCCAGCTTCTTGTGCTCATTCACCAGCCACCAAGGGGAGTACACATGCAGCCCGCCCGCGCCGTCTTCATTGAAGGGCGGCAGGTCCTCCATGGAGGGAATGTGAGCTCCCAACTTGGTGCCCACGCTGTCCATCAGATTCTTGCCGACCTGCCCGCTGGCATTGGCAAGCCCCGCCTTGTCGCGAGACTTGGAGTTCAAGAGCATACGCGCGGTTTCACAGGTGCCCCCAGCAATGATCACCACTCGCGCTTTCGCAACCACATCGCGCCTCGTGGTCTTGTCGATGTAATGCACACCCGTGGCCTTGCCCGCACCGTCCACCAGGATCTCGCGCACCATCGCATCGGTGATAATGTCCAGATTGCCGGTCGCCAGCGCAGGCGGCAGCAGCACGGTGGTGCTTTGGAAATTGGCGCGGATCGAGCAACCGCGCAGGCAATCCGTAGCCCAGAAACACGGCGCACGCATCATCATGTCTTTGCCGATCAGTTCCTGCGCCTTGGGGTTGTTGGGGAAAAGCTTGGCCGGGATGTTCTTCCAGTCCAAGGGCTGACTGAGGACCGCGCGGCGGGCACCGACAATCGGCACGCCCATTTTCTTGCCCGCCTTCTTGGCGATCAATTCGCCCAGGCGCGGTTTGGGTGTGGGCAGCAGTACCCCGGGCGATGAATTCGGCGCATTGGCAATGCCGGCGTTTTCGCCGTACACGCCGATGAGCATTTCCACCTTGTCGTACCAGGGCTCGATGTCCTTGTAATCCATCGGCCAATCGAAGCCCAGGCCATCGCGGGCCTTCGGCTTGAAATCGAACTCACCAAAACGCAGCGAGATGCGACCCCAGTGATTGGTGCGGCCGCCGAGCATGCGCGACCGCCACCACCAGAATTCACCCTCTGTGCCTTTCTTGTTGGTGTAAGGCTCTCCCGGCACCTGCCAGCCGCCATTCACCGTCGCATCGTAGTAGCCAAAGAAGCGTTCCTTCGTCGGGGCACCTCGCAAGGGTGCCATCTCTGGCGTGTTAAACATCGGCGTCTCGGTGGTGGGATCGTAATTCCGCCCCGCCTCAATCATGAGCACCTTCACTCCCTCCAAGGCCAGCCGCAGCGCCGCCATTCCCCCACCTGCGCCGGACCCCACAACGATGACATCATACTGCGGCTTGGTCTTGCGATCGGTGAGGAGAGGCATGTGGGGAAAAGGGAACAGTAAAAAGGGGTAAGTGAAAAGTGAAAAGGTATGTGTTGAGCCAGGCTCATCAGCCCGGAGCTCAGGTAATGCTTTCCCCTTTTCACTTTTCACTTACCCCTTTTTACTGTTCCCTCCCCCATGCCAAAGAAGCCCGACGAACTGACTTCCATCCCCCGCCACATCGCCATCATCATGGATGGCAATGGCCGGTGGGCCAAGGAACGCGGGCTGCCCCGGACCGAAGGCCACCGCGTGGGGGCTGAATCGGTGCGCGCCATCACTGAGGGCTGCAAGGAACTAGGCGTGGAATTTCTCACCCTCTACGCCTTCTCCTCCGAAAACTGGAAGCGCCCCAAGCGCGAGGTGCAGGCGCTGATGAAGCTTTTGGAACTCTACCTCAGCCGCGAGACACCTGAGCTGATGGCGAAAAACATCCGCCTACAGGCCATCGGTCGTTTGCACGACCTGCCGGAACACACCCAACAGGAACTCCATCGCGCCATCGAAACGACGGCCAACAACACCAGCATGACGCTCATCCTGGCGCTCAGTTACGGTGGCCGCGAGGAGATCATCGATGGCGTGAAGAGCCTCATGGAGAGCGTGGAAAAGGGCCACCTGGACAAGGCCATGATCGATACCGAGGTCTTCAGCAAGCACCTCTACACCCGCTACTATCCCGATCCCGACCTGCTCATCCGCACCAGCGGCGAGATGCGGCTGTCCAATTTTCTGCTTTGGCAGATGAGTTACACGGAATTCTACATCACCGACAAGCTCTGGCCCGACTTCCGTAAGCTGGAATTGCGCGCTGCCATCAAGGCCTACGGCCAGCGCCACCGGCGTTTTGGAGCAGTTTAATGGAAAAATGCAAGCGCCGTCTCGGCCCGAATCTTGCTTCTTTTTGCACCGCCTAAGGTTGCACCGCCGTACTTTTTCCCGATAATGGACCTTTCTATGGCAGCAACCCCGTCGTCCGACGACTCCACACGTTACTTCTTGGTCGATCACGACACGGACTTCCTTGCATGGGCGAGCGGTCACTTGAAAGCGCCGGGGGTTGTCATTGAAACGTTCAACAAGGCTGAAGACGCGGTTGCAGCCTACCAAAAGACAAAGGCGGACATCGTGTTGAGCGAGTTGCGCCTCCAGGGGGCCAACGGAATCGAGCTGCTCAAGCGCCTGCGGCAGTTGAACCCCAACGCGATTGTGATTCTCACCAGCGCGATCGCCAGCACCAGCCACGTGATTGAAGCGATGCGCCTGGGCGCGTACGACGTCCTGCCGAAGGAAAAGCTCACCTACGAACTGCGGGTGGTGGTGGAAAGCGCGATGCGCTCGATCGAAGGTCGCCGGGCCACCCTTGCTAATCCCGCTGAAGTACCGGCGGAAACCATTCAAGAGA
>JAQGPI010000350.1 GCA_028293175.1 Verrucomicrobiaceae bacterium
GCTGGACCCTTCGGAATCGTGTGACGCACAGCGGTTCCGCGAGCTGGCACTGCCAGTCATTGATGCCATCGCTTCCCGTGGCCAATGGCCCATTGTTGTTGGGGGCAGCGGCCTTTACATGAAGGCACTCACTCATGGCTTGTCATCATTACCCAAAGGGGATGAAGCGCTGCGAGCCCGGCTGGCGCTTCTCACGGCAGAGGAGCGCGTAGCGGAACTGCTGCGCCTGGACCCCGAGGCCGGGCGCAACGTACCGCTGAAGAATGACCGTTACGTATCGCGGGCATTGGAAATTTGTCTGCTCACCGGGCGGGCTCAATCTGAACTGCGCAGTGAATGGCTGGAGAACACGCCAGAGTTCATGGGCGTGCAAATCACCCGCGACCGCGATGATCTTTACAATCGCATCAATGAGCGTGTGAACAGGATGGTGGCCGCTGGATTGGTGGAAGAGGTTGCGTCGTCGGGCGTTCTATCGTCCACAGCTGAGAAGGCGATTGGCGTGCGCGAGGTGCGGCAGCACTTGAATGAAGGGCTGCCGCTTGCTGCCGTGGTGGCCGCCATTCAGCAGGCCTCGCGTCGCTATGCCAAACGGCAGATCACCTGGTTCAAGCGTGAGCAAGGATTCCAAACGATTTGCCTGTCACCTGATTCCACCGCAAGTATGGCGGCTGATCGCATCATTGAACTGTTCCCATGCCTGAACCATCCACCGCCTCCCGCTCTGTCTTCGTCAACTTAGGTCCGCGCAGCTACACCGTGCAAGTCGGCCGTGGTTTGCTTGCAGGTATTGGCGCGGTGGTCGCGGAGAAACTTCAGGGCACTAAGGTAGCGGTCATCACTGATTCGAACGTCGGCCCGTTGTATGCGCAAACAGTACTGGACAGCCTGCAAGCCGCAGGCAAGCAACCAGTGCTGATCACGGTGCCTGCGGGCGAGTCATCAAAATCGCTCGGTAATGTCCAACAGGTATGCGATGAAATGGTCCGCGCCGGGCTGGATCGGAAGAGCTTTGTCGTGGCTCTCGGTGGCGGTGTCATTGGCGATCTGGCGGGTTTCGCGGCCTCCGTTTATCAGCGGGGCATCCCCTATGTGCAGGTGCCGACCACGGTGCTTTCACAAGTGGACAGTTCGGTAGGCGGCAAGACCGGTGTTAATCTTACCGATGCCAAGAACATGGTGGGTGCCTTCCATCAGCCGGCGCATGTGATTGCGGATGTGAACACTCTTTCCACCTTGTCAAAGCGGGAATGGAACGAAGGTTTTGCTGAGATCATCAAGCACGCCGCCATCCGTGATGCCGCCATGTTCGATGAGATCGAAGCCGTGGCAGAGGGCAGGGGAGACATGGTGGAACTGATCCGCCGCAACGTGGCCATCAAGGCCAGCGTGGTTGAGGCGGATGAACATGAACTCACCGGCACGAGGGCCATTCTGAACCTCGGCCACACGCTGGGGCACGCCGTTGAGGCTGAGGCCGGATATGGAACCCTGCTTCATGGCGAGGCCATCTCGATTGGCCTCAATGCAGCGGTCTGGCTTTCGGTGAAACACGCGGGCCTTTCACCTGCGGAGCTTGAGCGTGTTCGCGCTGCGCTGAAGGCCTTCGACCTACCACTGCAACTGCCCGAGGGCATGACCAATGATGATCTGTTGCGCCGCGCTCGCATGGACAAGAAGTATGACCAAGGCCGCGTGCGTTTCGTGCTTCTGAAGACACTTGGTGATGCATTCGTGAGCAACGACGTCACCGAGGCCCACTTGATCGAGGCACTTGACCAAATCCGGCAATGACACGCACCGAAGCTTATCTTGCGCTGAACCTGCTCCCAAAGATTGGGCCGGTGCGCGTACGCCGGCTGCTGGAGCTGTTCGGCACCCCTGAGCGGATCTTGTCGGCCAAGGCGCATGAGATTCTGCAAGTGGAAGGCTTTGGCCGTGATCTGGCCGATACCATCGCGGGCTGGGAATCTACCGTCGATCTGTCGCGTGAATTGCGCCGAATCGATGAAATGGAGCTCACCGTGATCACCCAGGAGGATGAAGTGTATTCATCGGTGCTTAAGGAGATCCATGCTCCACCGTTAGTGCTGTATGTATGGGGCCAGCTCACCGAACGTGACCGCAACGCCGTTGGCGTGGTCGGCTCGCGCCAGGCCAGCATGTATGGACTAGAAGCGGCCAAAAAGATGAGCTTTCAGATCGCCTATGCTGGCTTCACCGTCGTCAGCGGTTTGGCGCGTGGTATTGATACGGCGGCGCATGAGGGTGCGCTGGCTTCCAAAGGCCGCACCATCGCGGTGATTGGAGCGGGCATGGGCAAGCTGTACCCGCCTGAGAACATGGGCTTGGCTGAGCGCATCGCCAAGCAGGGCGCGGTCATCACGGAGTTTCCCGTTGATTATCCGCCGGACAAGCAATCCTTCCCTCTGCGCAACCGCATTGTCGCGGGCCTGAGCTCAGGCTTGCTGGTGGTAGAGGCCCCTGTACGAAGTGGCTCCTTGATCACGGCCAATCAGGCGACCGAAATGGGCCGGACTGTCTTTGCCGTGCCTGGTAACATCGACCGCCCCACCTCGGCAGGTTGCAATCGCTTGATCCAGCAAGGTGCCAAGCTGGTGATGGATGGTGGCGATGTCCTGGATGACTTGATGACGCTGTTTCCCACAGCACCGCGCGCGCCTAAACTGGAAGCTCCGGCGTTGCCTACGAACATGTCCCCCGATGAAGGCGTCGTGTTCGCTGCACTCGGCACAGAGCAGTCCCACATTGATCAGATCACGGCACGTTGCGGGCTTTCCAGTGCGCTGGTATCAGCAACGCTCATGCGTCTGGAAATGAAGCGCCTTGTTCGCCCGTTGCCGGGATTGCGATATGTGAAGCTGGTTTGAGCGCTGTCTCTCGCATCGTCCTGAATTAGTTGGTGGTGCATTGCCGCAGCCTGTGCAAAAGCTTTGTGTATGAGTCAGATGCTTCAGGAAGACGCCTCCGTGGTTCTCGTCCGGTCCTTTTTCGTGCGGAAGCGCAATGCCCTGCTGGTGCGCGCGCACTTTTCACCCTTGTTCATGGACTACTACCTGCATCTAATGCAGCACGGTCTCCACCATGAGAAGGAAGCGGATGCCAAGTTCAAGGATGTGTTGTCCTCGCTCACTTTGCACCTCTGCTCACGCCCCCAGGATGAGGTCGTCGCCTGGACGATCAATGTGCGCAATCCATTGATGAATCTGTTCGCCACGGGCGGTAGTCGTCCGGGCCGCGTCACGGGCCGCATCTTTACTGAGGATGTGAGGGACTCGGGCAAGCCGCTGTTCATCTCCACGGTGAACCGCGGACAGGAAGTGGGCCGGCAAAGCATGGTTAACTTTGAAGGCATGGACATCCTGGAAGCGGTGGAGCATTTCTATGCTCAAAGTGAGGGGCGTATCACACGCATTTTCAGGCTTGAGGATGAGGAAATGGTGATGATCTCCGCCGAGCCTGATTGCGATGAAGAATGGCTGATCGGCCTGGAACTAGAGGATCTGCTGACCCTCGCTGAAAAGGAGCATCTGACGCCTCTCGAAACCCGCCCATATATGTTTGAATGCGGTTGCTCCGTGGAGCGCCTTTATCCGCTGTTATCGCGCCTATCGGCTGACGATCTGGACCACATCTTTTCCGATGGGATGGCCACTATCACCTGCCCGCGTTGCGCCGCCATTTTCAAAGCGCCCAAAGAGCACTTTGAAGAGTGGCAGGTCGCTCACAAAAAAGAACAGGGAGAAGACAAGTAGCTGGTCCGCCGTCCTCACGAATCTGCGCCGCACACCTCGCAGCGGAAGCGGTCAGACCGGCCGGGGATGGCATAGCAATTTTTTTGCTGGCAGTGTTTGCAGCGGATGGAGACAAAGTGCTGAAAATACCAGCGGATCAGCAGGTGGGCCGTGATGAATAGACCCAGCGCTAGCAGCGGAGCCGGCACCCCATGCTCCCCAAGCCAGTCCTGAAACACGATCGCCGTCACCGCCAGCACGGTTGCACCCAGCAATGAGGCGGTGAAGCTGACGAAAAAATGCTGAGGAGCCGTCATTTAAACGCGGGTACTATGCTATCAGCGCTGAGGCGAGTCCAGCGCGCATCGCATCCAAAGGCGCGGGACGTTGGAACCAATGCTCAAACGAGATGGCCCCCTGGTGCAGTAGCAGTGTGGCACCGTCCACATAGCGGGCTCCGGCTTCGCGGGCTGCCTCGCCTAACGAGGTAAGCTGGCCACCCGGACGGTATACCATGTCGAAGACCAAGTGCTTGTCCGTCAATGCACCCGCAGGCAGCAGAGGAGCGTCATCAACCTTCATGCCCAGTGAGGTGCCATTGACGATCAGGTCTACCTCTGACAGGACCGCGAGCAATGACTCGTCTGTCCAGTCAACGATGGTTGTTGGGGTGGTGCCCAGGGTTTCGATTTCGCCAGCGAGTTGTTCCACCTTCGTGCGCGTGCGGTTGAGGAGTACCAAATGCTGGCAGTTTTCGAGAGCACACTGCACGGCTACGGCGCGGCCAGCGCCTCCGCCGGCACCCAGGATTAAAACTCGTAGATCCCGTACTTCTACCCCGAAAGCCTCTTTCACGCTGCGCAAGAATCCCGGTCCATCGGTATTGTAGCCGTGCAACTGGCCGTCCTCGTCGATCGCCACGGTATTGACCGCGCCCAGAACCTGAGCAAGGGGATCGATCACATCGACAGCATCCAAGGCCTCGAATTTATGTGGAATGGTCACATTGATCCCTCGAAAACCTTGCTGTACAAAGGTGCGTAATGCCTCCGCCACGCGACCGACCGGCACTTGCACGCGTATGTATTGGGCGTCTATTCCGCAAGCGGCCAATGCGGGATTGTGCATCTGCGGCGATTTGGAGTGACTGATCGGATCGCCAATCACTGCCAGCAGGGCAGGGGGGGCAAGGTGCGGTTGGCGCTCTTGCCAATGATCAAGTTCGGTCAAAGAATAGCAGAGTGGAGCAGATGAAATCACAGCTTTTACCGGTTACAGAGCCTGTATCGGGTGTCAAAGCGAGTACGTAGCGAAGTAGGTAATCGCTAGAATGAGAAAATTCGCATATTTCATAAAGAAAAAGGTTTTCAGTGACAACAGATTGCATAGAATCTACCGCTAATTGGACTCGACGTTAAACTTTTCACGCACCTCTCCAAGTGGACGTTCCCCCCTCATCCCCTTCGGCTAACGGCATGCCTCCCTCTACCTGGCCCCTCAATCCTTTCGCCGCAGACGTATGTTCCACCCCCTACGAGGTGGCTGAAGGCCGTTCGGTGCCCACGATGAACCGCGACATTCTTCAGCGGGTGGCCAATGCGATTGAAGATCTGGGAGAAGGGCAGAGCCAGGGACGACAGGGCAAGCCTTTGCTGCTGCTCACAGCTCCCCGTGCCGGTTATGGTAAGACCCATCTTTTAGGCCGGATGGCGGCGGTGGCCGAATCGCAGGCAGTGGCGATGCCTCTAGTTTTCCGTTCCGACTCCGAGGTCAGTTGGTCGAGCGTGAGCCGGGAGGCTGTCGAGATTCTTCGTCAGTTGCCGGGCAAGCAAACTGGCTGGCCGCGATTGCGGGAACTATGTGCAGGCGTTTTTGCTTCGATGGTAATGCGGCTCATTCGCGATGGCCGTCTGCCTTGTGCTAACGCGGAGCAAGCCATGCGCGTGTTGTCGCAGGAGCCTTGTGATCTTTTCCGCGAGGGCACCTCGGCCAAACTGATCGGGGACTGGCTCAAAAAACATTTCGCCCAGCTCCGCAAGCCGCTGTCGGATCTTGCCCGTTCATTGCCGAATGCCGGACCGATGGAGGCATGGGTGGACGCCTTGTTCGCAGGGGCACATCATGGTTCGATGACTGCTTTGGAAACGGTGGTCTCGCTGGCCAGCGGATCGCGTGCGGCCTTTGAATTGTGGCTGCGACTAGTGACCTTGTGGCGGCCGGCGGTGTTGTTCGTTGATCATCTGGATGGCTTCTATCGGCAGGAAGATGCCGGGCTGCGCATCGCCACCATGCTGCTGGAACTGGCGGAGATGGAGAGCGTGCATGTGGTGCTGAGCCTCAATCAGGACGTGTGGCAGGCCACTTTTGCCCATCATCTGCCCAGCGCGCTGGAGGATAGGCTCACCGCTTCGCAATTCCTCCTGCGCGGGCTTTCGGCTACCGATGCTGGAGATTTGCTCCGCTTGCGACTGCGCGAAGGCCGGGTAGGCACGGATGAATCGCAGCAATTTGAAGCCTTCCTCGATGTGCCGCGCTATTTCCAAGGCCGGCCTGTAGGCTCTGTTTCCGCACGTGTCTTCCTTCGCCATTGTGCGATGCAGTGGGAAGCGTTTCAGCAGATCAAGGTGCGCGGCCACGAGCCCTTCATCAGCCCTGCGGAGGATGATGAGCTTCCTGCTTCACTGTTGCCAGATGAGGGACCGGGCACCTCCCTTCTAGATGGTGACGAACTGCCCCAATCCACGATCTTTGGCAGCGACGATGCAACTCGGTTGCAGACGCTCGCCAACGGCTTGCACGAGCCGAAGCCAGCGATGGTGAATACGCCGTTTTCGCTCGCCACCGCCCCGCCCCCCTTGCCACCGCAAAGTGAACCACCCAAGGTGCCTCCAGCGTCCAACGGTTTGATTCAGCCCATGGCGGGCTTCTTGGCCGCCGGAGCGGGGCTTGGCACCTCGCCTTTTGCGTTGGCCACGCCATCGTCTTCACCTCCGGCTGCGGAACCTCTGCCTCATCCGGATTGGACCGGTCAGCCGGCGGAACAGTCACAGCCACGCGCGCCCGGAGCTTTGGAAAAGCTGCGCGAGATGATGGACCGTCTCCGCAGCCAGCCCGGGCAAACGCCTCCTTCCACACCTGCTGTAGCGGGTGCGGCGACTCGCCTCTCGGATGTACTGAGCGATTCCACTCAACCCACCAATGCCGAGCTGATTTCTCGTTTCGAAGCGCACCGTAACGAGATGTTTCGTGAGGCCCAGAGTTTGCCGCTGGATCTCGGCATGCTGGGCGATCTGATCCGGCTGGCGGGCAAACGTTTTCCCCTGGTTCGTTTCGAAGAAATAGAATTGCCGGGCATTTCAGGCAAACTTGTGCCTTGCTGGAACTTGCAAGGCATGGAGATCTTCTTTGGCCTCAGTCACTTCAACGATCTCGAATACTGGCGTTCACTCAGTGCTTTCCTTGTCCGCCGCGTTGAGGAGCTGCGCTCCGCCCCAGGGGCTCAATCAAGTCAAGTGAAGCTAGTGGCAATGAAGTCTGATCGTGAGACGCTTTCATGGACTTCCTTGCAAGGTACTGAGGCTGTGCCCCTCGCAGTGCGCCAGCGTATGGAAGTGCTTCATCTTGATACCCGCAGCATCGCCGCTCTGTATGCGATGCAGCGCATGATCGCTGACTCTGAAAACGGCAGTCTTAACGCAACGCCTTCGCAAGTGATGAGCGTGCTGGCACGGGAGCTGGATTTCTTCTGGAAGCGTGTGACTAGGCCACTGACACCGGTGGCATGAGGTTGCCGAAGCGACTTGCACGT
>JAQGPI010000379.1 GCA_028293175.1 Verrucomicrobiaceae bacterium
AGTAGCGGATCTGCAGATCGCTAAGCATGCCGCCCACAGTGATGGTCTGCCGGTCGGTAATCTCAAACGCAGAACTGATGCTTGTGAGCCGTGTGGACTCAAAGTTACCCTTGTAGGAATCGAGCGGATGGCCGCTGACATAGAAGCCCAGCAGTTCTTTTTCGAAGCCGATAAGCTCCATCATGGTCCACTCGTTTGATACCTCGGGCTCCGCCTTTTTGCCTTTCTTGGCAGGCGTTGCAGGCTCGACCGGTTTTGCCGGAGCCATCTCAAAATCACCGAACAAACTGGCTTGGCCGCTCTTGCGATCCTTCTGCGCTGCCGAGGCGCTGGCAATGACGACGTCCAGCCTGCCAAACATGCTTTTGCGCGGTTCGCCGGTGAAGTCGAAGGCACCCACCTTGACGAGAGCTTCGAGCATCTTCTTGTTCACGGCGCGGCTGTCGAGTCGTGAAGCGAAGTCTTCCAAACCCTTGAACTCGCCATTGGCACGCTCCTCAATGGCGGCCTGCATCGCGCCCTCTCCGACGTTCTTGATGGCACTAAGACCATAGCGAATTGCATCGGGCGCTTCGCTCCTGGGTTTCGTGCGCTCGGGCGCGAATTTCAGCGAGCTCTTGTTGATGTCCGGCGGCAGGATGATGATCTCCATGCGCTGGCACTCGGCCACGAAGGTGGTGATCTTTTCCGTATTGCTGATTTCAAGGCTGAGCACCCCGGTCATGAACTCCACCGGGAAGTTCGCCTTCAGATACGCTGTGAAATAGGTTACTACACCGTAAGCGGCGGAGTGGGACTTGTTGAAGCCGTATTGGGCGAATTTCTCCAGCAAGTCGAACACCGCATGCGCCTGCTTTTCGGGGATGGCGTTGGCCTTCATGCAGCCCTCCACGAAGATGAGTCGTTGCTTCACCATCTCCGCGAGATCTTTTTTGCCCATGGCCCGGCGGAGGATGTCGGCCTGGCCCAGCGAGAAGCCCGCCAGGAGGTTGGCGGCCTGCATCACCTGCTCCTGATAAACCAAGATGCCGTAGGTTTCCTTGGCGATTTTCTCCAGCAGCGGATGCGGATAAATGACTTCCTCCTCGCCCTTTTTGCGTCGGATATAATCCGGAATGAACTGCATGGGCCCCGGTCGGTACAGGGCCAGAATAGCGATGATTTCTTCGATGGTGTCCGGCCCCAGCTGGCGGCAGGTATTGACCATGCCGCCAGATTCCATCTGGAACACGGCGACCGTTTCCCCTCGCTTGATGAGTTCGAACGTTTTAAGGTCGTCGAGTGGGACGAGCCGCGTGTTGAAGTCGGGGATACGCTTCTTCACCCACTGCTCCGCTTCTTGGAGAACGGTGAGCGTTTTCAGCCCCAAAAAGTCCATCTTCAGCATGCCCAGCTCGGTGAGCGGCTTCATGGCGTACTGGGCCACTATTTCCCCTTCATTGCCGCGAGTGAGCGCGATGAAGTCGTCCAGCGGCCGGTCGCCAATGACGATACCTGCCGCATGAATACCCACGCCGCGCGTGATGCCCTCAAGGAAGGTGGCATGCCGCCACAGCTCCTGCGTTGCGCCATCGGTTTCGATCAGCTGCTTGAGATCTGGGTTCTTGTTCACCGCCTCCTCGAGGTCGATGTTCAGTTCCGTCGGAATCATCTTCGCCAGCCGGTCAGAGTCCATGTAACTCCAGCTCAGCACGCGCGCCACGTCGCGGATCACGCTCTTCGCGCCCATGGTGCCGTAGGTGATGATGTGGCTCACGCTGCGCTCGCCGTACTTGCGCCGTACGTAGTCGATCACCTCGCCGCGCCGGGTCTGGCAGAAGTCGATATCGAAGTCCGGCGGGCTTACACGTTCGGGGTTCAGGAATCGCTCGAACACCAGCTCAAACCGTAGCGGATCGATGTCCGTGATGCCCAGGCAATAGGCCACTATCGAGCCTGCACCCGAACCACGGCCCGGACCCACCGGGATGTCGTGCTCACGCGCCCAGTTGATGAAGTCCCACACGATGAGGAAGTAACTAGTGAAGTTCTTGTCCTTTAAGAGGTTCAGCTCCAGCGCAATGCGGTCGTGGATCACCTGGTCATTCAGCGTGCGATCACGACCATAGCGACGCTCGCAACCTTCCATCGTCAGGTTGCGCAGGTAGTCGTTACGGTCGCTGCCGTCGGGCGTGATGAAGGTGGGGTATCGCTCGATGCTTGTGGAGTCGAGCTTGATCTTGATCTCGCACTTCTCGGCAATCTCCAGGGTGGCATCGCAGGCCTCCGGCACCTCCGCGAAAAGCTTGCGCATCTCTTGCGCCGTCTTGAAGTACACCTCCGGCGAGTAAGAGATACGATTTTGATCCAGCACCTTCGCGCCCGAGCCCACGCAGATGAAAATATCGTGGCTTTCGTGGTGCTCTTTCTTGAGGAAATGCACGTCGTTGGTGGCTACTGTTTTGAGTCCAAATTCCTTGGACCATTCGATGAGCTTGCGGTTGCAGGTCTGCTGCTGGCTCATGCCGTGATCCTGCAGTTCCAAGTAGAAGTTCTCGGGGCCAAAGATCTGCTTAAAGTCGTCAATGCTTTGCCGCGCGGCATCGAACTGTTCTGTCAGGATCAGCTCATTGATTTCACCGTTGATGTCGCCGCTCAGGCAGATCATTCCGTTGGAAAACTCGCGCAGGTCATTCTTGTCAATCCGGGGCAATGCCGCACCCACGCCCACGACGCCATCGAGGTGCGCCCGGGTGACCAGCTTTTGCAGGTTGGCAAAGCCGTCGTTGGACTGCGACAGCAGCGTCAAGTGCGACTGGCGTTTGCGACCGGGAGGGTCCTTCACATCAGTCCGTCCTGCCGGGGCCACGTACACCTCGCATCCGAGGATCGACTTCATGCCTGACTTTTTCGCCGCCATGTACAGGTCGATGGCCCCATAAATGTTGCCGTGATCCGTCATCGCCACCGCCGGCATTTCTAGCTCCTTCGCGCGCTTGATCAGTTCGGGAATGCGAACCGCGCCGTCGAGAAGAGAGTACTCAGAATGGAGGTGGAGATGGACGAAGGAATCAGGCATGTGGGCTGATCAGAGTAGGCCGGGGAAAGAGCAGGTGCAAGGGCAGGGGAGCACCGAGTTGCAGCACCGTTATCCCGCTATTGGCAGGGACGCTTCCAGGCGCTGTTCCGAGAGTATGAGTCGTAGTCGTGGACATGACTCTGATCACTCTCCTTTGACTAAAACAGGATCAGCCCAGATGGCGTAGTTGCTTTTCGAATCCAGGCCCTTAGAGTTGGCGGTGAGCTTGAGTTGAGTGACGCCGCTGATGTCGCAATCAAATTCGTGAGCGGGGTCGGTGCCGTTGACGATGGCGGAGGCGAGGGGTTTGTCGTCACCGAGGACGGTGAATTCGACACGGCCTTTGGCACCCAGTTCAGGGTGCAGGCCAGCGAAGGCGGTGAAGCGATGATAAACGCCTTTCGGAAGCAGGTAGGTCAGGGACTTGCCCATGTTGACGCTGATGCCGTTGGTGAACGGCTCGACGATAGCTCCGCTCTTGCCTTCCACATTGAGTTTCAATGGGACGGCTTTCTTGCCACCTTCCAGTGCCACGCCGCTGCGGGCGTGACCCCAATTGGGTGCACCGGAAAACTCCGACTGGGGGTAGTACAAGTTCACCGCCTCTAGCGGCCAGAAGGCACCGATGGAAACCGTTTTGAGAGGCACTCGTTCGTTGTCCTCGAATTTTTGTGTCCCAAGGCATAGGATAGTGTGAAACGTATCAGCCACCACCTGGGCATCCATCGTCGCGGCCTTCAACTGATGAGTGGTGACGGCTTCTTTGTCCTCG
>JAQGPI010000390.1 GCA_028293175.1 Verrucomicrobiaceae bacterium
TCCATCCCACCTGGTTTTATAATTCCAGCGTTATCGTCCTCTACCTGGGGGTGAGGATAATAGGTGAGGGACGGAACGGCCCAACGCAACTTCAATGGGAGCGGTTAAATCTCATCCCTTCAGGCAATAATAATACACCCATGATACGCGCGGATCGTGGCCATCCCCCTCTGTGCGCAATTCATGGCCATGATTGGCGTACATGGCGGTGACCTCCAGGCCCATCGCCCGCAGGTCAGCGGCCTGGGCTTCGGGGCGGATGAAGAAGAGGCGGTTGGCACCGATGTTGCCATCATCGTACTCCACATGCGGCCCCGCCATGGCCTGCTCCACCGGCGGATTGCGCCGCTGCACTTGCAGCCAGCGGGTGAGCTCTTCCTTCAAGCGCATGGGGTGCGCCGTGAACTGAAATTTCGGGATCAGCGGGATGCAAAAAAGGTTGTGCGAGGAGAACACCACCCGGCCACCCGGCTTGCACACGCGCTGCATCTCCGCCAGCGTCCGCTGCCTTTGCTCGTAAGGCATGCAGTCGATGCCGTTGAAGCTGAACAGCACCAGATCATACGTGTTGTCCGCATGCTCCTTCAGGTCGCTCGCATCGCCTTCCTGAAACACCGCGCGGGGCCAGCGACCCGCGAATCGGCGCTGGCAGGCCTCGATCATCTTCGGTGCGAAATCAATGCCCACATAGTGCGGCGTCAGTTCCGCGAAATACTGTGCCGTGCGCCCCGCGCCCACGCCGATATCCAGCATGCGCACCGAGGGCCAGCGGTCGCGGAACAGGCCCAGGATCGGCAGTTCACCTGGATAAAGAAAGGCGGGCTTACTCGAGTAGGCATACTGATCCAGCGCGTCTGGAGAGTTCCAAAACTGGAGCTGTGATTGCTTGATCGACTCCACGGTCATGATTGCTTGCGGCAGAAGTAGTACACCCACGACACGCTCGGATGCTGGCCGTCCTGGTCAGTGATCAGCTCGCGCCCGTCGTTATTGGCATAGCGCCGCACCTCGGTGAAGCCCAGAGCCTGCAAGTCCCTGGCCTGCACTTCAGGCCGCGAGAAGATGAGGTAATTATCACCGATCGTCGCATCGTAATAGCGCACATACGGAGTCGTCATCACCTGCTCCACCGGCGGGTTCTTCTGCTTCACGCTCCACCAGCGACGGGCCTCCTCAAGGAAGCGCATGGGGTGCGGATGGATCTCGAATTTCGGGATCAGCGGGATGCTGTAAACGTTGTGCGAGGAGAATACCACCCAGCCGCCCGGCTTGCACACGCGCTGCATTTCCTTCAGCGCCATCTCGCGCTTCTCCGGCGACATGCAGTCCACGCCGTTGAAGCTGAAAAGCACCAAATCGTACGAGTTGTCAGCATGCTGATGCAGGTCCGTCGCATCGCCTTGCTGAAAGGAAGCGCCGGGCCAGCGGCCCGCAAACCGTTGCTGGCAGCGATCCACCATCCCTTGTGAAAAATCGATGCCCACATACGTGCCCGCCAGCTCCGCGAAGTACTGCGTCGTGCGCCCCGCACCCACGCCGATATCCAGCACGCGCATCTGCGGCCAGCGATCCTGGAACATGCCCAGCAGGCGCAGCTCCGGGTAATACAGGAACACCGGCCGGTGATCGTAACTGTAATACGCCACCGCGTTTTCCGAGTTCCAGTAGTTGAGCTGGGAAGTCTCAGGCGGCGGCGCTGGCGGGGAGGAGGCGGACATCGCCGCTTCCTATCATGCGCTGCGCGATTTGTCGCGGGATTTGCGGGTGGGGGAGGAAGACGCTGACTTGAGCCAAAGGGCAGAGGAATCGCGGCAGGCTCTCCCGAAATCCCTAGCTTCCAGCCGTCTCCCCGCGGGAATGGGATTTGACTAACGCGCCGGCAGTCGGAAGGTCAAGACAAAGGAAGCTGCTGTAGAGGCAGGCCAGAGCCCAACGAAGACTAAACATCCTCCACGTCACAACCCGGCACCTGAAGGGCCGGAGTTGACGCAGGAGAACAGAAGCGACCCGGGGCCGGGCTTCTATGTAGTGGGACTTGGGGCTTCAGCAGGCGGGCTGGAGGCGTTGCGCCACTTTTTTGAGGTCATTCCAGAGCGGAGCGGTGCGGCCTACGTGGTGATCCAGCATCTCGCGCCCGATCATCCCAGCCAAATGGTGGAGCTGCTGGCGATGCATACGGCGGTGAAGGTGAGCCTCATTGAGGATGGCGTGCAGCTCGCGCCCAATCACGTGTATGTGATCCCTCCGGGAAAATGCGTGAAGGCGGTGGGCGGCAAGCTGGAACTAGATGATGCGGAAAGCCGCGCCCCGCACCTGCCTATTGATCATTTCCTTCGTTCCCTGGGCGAGGACTGCCGGGATCTCTCCGTGGCCATTGTGCTCTCGGGCACCGGCAGCGACGGCACCCTGGGGGTGAAGGCGATCAAGGAGGCGGGCGGCATGGTGATGGTACAGGACAGCGCCTCCTCGAAATTCAGCGGCATGCCGGACAGTGCCGCAGCCACAGGTCTGGCGGACTACACCTTGCCGCCAGCGGGGATGGCGGCGGAGCTTTTGAAGTTCATCCAGCATCCCCTCACTCATCATGCCCCCGGCGCGGGCCTGAAGGTGGGCGAGGCCACGATGCAGAAAATCTTCGCCCTGGTGCAGGACCAGACCGCCATCGCTTTCAGCGAGTACAAGCAGAGCACGGTGGTGCGCCGCATCGAGCGCCGCATCGGCATTGCCCAGCTCAGGAGCCCGGAGGAGTACCTGGAACTCCTTCAGCAGTCGCCCCTCGAAGTCGTCGCCTTGGGGCGTGATCTGCTGATCAGCGTCACCCGCTTCTTCCGCGATGCCGAGGTGTATGAGGCACTGTCCAAGGAGGTGCTGCCCCTGCTACTAAAGCAGGCGGAAGAGCGCAAGACCCTGCGCATGTGGGTGCCCGGATGTGCCACGGGCGAGGAGGCCTACTCCATCGCCATGCTGGTGCAGGAACTCATCACTGCGCGCGGCGAACGGTGGAACGTGAAAATCTTTGCCACGGATGTAGACGGGCACTCGCTGGAGAGCGCAGGCCGTGGCAGCTATCCGAAAAGCATTGCCGCCGATGTGCCGCCGGAGTTGCTCGCGCGGTATTTTGTGGAGGACGCAGGAGCCTACCGCATATGCACCCAGATTCGCGAACAGGTGGTGTTTGCCCGGCAGAACATCCTGCGCGATCCGCCCTTCACCAAGCTGGACCTGATCTCCTGCCGCAATTTGCTGATCTATCTACAACCGGCGGCGCAGCAGAAAGTGATGACGCTGTTCCACTTCGCCCTCCGGCCCGGCGGCGCATTGCTCCTGGGCACCAGCGAGACCATCGGGGACAGGGAGCACGCCTTCGATACGGTGAATGCCAAGATGCGATTGTTCCGCAGACGCGGCGACTCCACGGCGGCGATCTCGGAAGCCGTGAGCGGCATGCCTTCCGCAATCGGTCCCTTGCCAGGGGCGCACAGCCCTTCGTCCCAGGAGTTCTTCTCGCCGGACAAGAAGCGCCAGGAAAAAATCTGGGACAATCTCAGTGCGCGCCTCATGGCGGAATTCGGCACCACCTGCCTGGTGCTGAACTCGAAGCATGAGATCGAGCATTCCTTTGGCGAGCCACAGCGTTTCCTCGCCATGCAACCGGGCCGCGCCAGCCTGAGCGTGATCAAGCTGCTGCCCCGGCCCCTGGCCCTCGTCCTAGCTAGAGCCTTGCGTCAGTCCGCCAAAGAGCACCGGGCCATCCAATGCACGAGCGTCCGATGGTCAGACGAGGATGCGACCTCGATTGTGGATCTCAAAGTGGAGCCCCTCGCAGCCAAAGCGGGTGAAGAGGATTTGATTCTGGTGTTTTTCCAAGGCGCCCGCCATGCCCCTGCGGCGGAGGTTCATGAGTTCAATCCGACCAACGAATCCGTCGGCCGCATTGCCGATCTGGAGGACGATCTGGAAGACACCAAGCAAAAGCTGCAATCGGCGACAGAAGACAAGCGCACCGCTCATGAAGAGCTCCAGGCCACCAACGAAGAACTGCTGGCAGGCAACGAGGAGCTGCAAAGCAGCAATGAAGAGCTGGAATCGGTGAATGAAGAGCTCACTACTCTAAACGCCGAGTATCAGCAGAAAATTGCCGAGCTCACGGTGGCGAATAACGACTTGGAAAATTTTCTGCGCACCTCGGATGTCGCCACCATCTTCCTCGATGTCAGCCTCCGGCTGCGCAAGTTCACTCCCGCTGTGACTCGTGAGATTCCCCTCCAGCCGCATGATGTAGGCCGGCTGTTGACCGATTTTGCCCATCCGCTCATCCAGGCCATTGCGACTTATCTGCCAGTCGTGGCGTCGAGCGGCGTAGCTCTGATGAAAACTTTTGAAACCACCCCTGGAACCTGGCATCTGATTCGCATCACCCCCTACCGCCGTGAAGGCGCCAGTGATCGCGGTCTCGTCGTCACCATCCTTGATGTCAGCGCCTTGCGCCGGGCAGAGGGAATTTTGGGCGAAGGCAAACCTTCCACGATATAAACGGTCCAATTCATCCTCAATGGAGCGATCAGCGCAATGGAAGCGCAGGTTACCCCCATGCCGGGCTCAGCGATTTGCCAGTCTCTGTAATACTCTTTTCCTAAACCTTCACTTCCATTACGGGTGCCGCCTCAGCGCATTGCCAACCAACCATCTCCCCTATGAACGTTTCCTTACCAAAGTCCGGCCCCGCTGATCCTGGGTTGCGCAGCAAAGCTGAGCAGCGCCTGCGAGAGATGCCCCGACCGGGCCTGCCGCCCCTGGATTGGCAAACCACGGTAGATGAACTGCATGTCTATGAGGCTGAACTTGAAATTCAGAATGAAGAGCTCATCGCCAGCCGGGCGGAGATTGAGGCATCGCAAAGGAAGTATTTCCGCCATTTCGATCTCGCGCCCGTAGGCCTGATCCGGCTGGATCACAAGGGCATCATCCTGGAGGCCAATATTCTCGGTGCCCAGATGCTCGGTGTGAACCGCGCTCTATTGCAGAGCACCACGCGCTCCTTCCTTGCCCATGTGTTAAAGGATTCGGTGGGGCTGTTTCAGCAGCACCTCGAATCCGCCCTCATCTCAGGCAAGATGGAAATGTGCGAGCTGTCACTTCGCTCCAGCACGGGCGTGGAGACCTTCATCCGCATGCAAAGCGTGGTGAACCGCAGCGACGGCGATGCCATGGACCTGTACACCACGCTCACCGATCTGACGGAACGCCGGGACATCGAACACAGGCTGGAAATCGAAGGGCGGCGCGCGGAGGCCGCCGTTGCCTCGAAGGAGCTTTTCTTTGCCATGCTCTCCCACGAACTGCGCACACCGCTCACGCCCATCCTGGCGCTCGTCAGCGAGCTGGCGGCTGAAGCCCAGCGATCCGTGGGCGACCGCGCCACCTTCGCCATCATCCGCCGCAACCTCAGCCTCGAGATCCAACTGATCGACGACCTCCTGGACCTCACCCGCATCACGATCTGCAAACTGGAACTTCAGTGTGGCCCCTGCGACCTGCATGCCAGCCTTTCCAATGCCGTTGAGATCTGCCGCGAAGACGTCATCGCCAAAGGACTGAAGTTGAGCTGCCAGTTCATGGAAACGCCGCATTTTATCAGCGGGGATTCCGGGCGGCTGCTCCAGCTTTTTTGGAACCTGATCAAAAACGCGGTGAAGTTCACCCCCGCACCCAGCACGATAACCATTGAAACCCGGTTCCACACGCCCACCCAGGTGCTCGTGGAATTCCGCGATACCGGTATTGGTATTGATGTGGACGCTCTGAACCACATTTTTGATCCCTTCTATCAGGCCGCACCCATCATCAAGGAGCGGCTGGGTGGCCTGGGTCTAGGACTGGCCATTTGCCGGGCGATTGCTGAAGCCCATGGTGGCACGCTCTCTGCCACGAGCGCCGGTGTCGGCTTTGGCACCACCTTCCGCGTGGTGCTGCCCGTGATCCCCACGCCCGCTCATCTGCCTACCCCGGCGCTCCAAACTATCCCTCCCAAGCCCCCGCGCAGGCATTTCAAGCTGCTGCTTCTGGAAGATCATCTAGACACGCGCGTGGTGCTAGCCCGGCTGCTCAGGCGGCGAGGATACAAGGTGGTGGAAGCCCGCGACCTCGCGGAGGCAGACGCTATTTGCTGCCACGAACGCTTCGACCTCCTGCTCACCGATATTGGACTGCCCGAAGCCAGCGGCTACGATGTGCTCAAGGCCTTGAACGAGAAGTATGGACTGCTCGGCATCGCTATGACCGGCTATGGCACCAATGCCGATCTGGCCAAGGGCAGAGAAGCAGGGTTCCTCGATTACCTCGTGAAGCCGATCAGCGCCGACGACCTGGATGAGGCGATTCAGCGTGTGAGCGTAAAGTTGCCTGGGTGAAAGGGGCGGTGCGCTTGTTCGGCAGTCTTGCCAAAGTGGCTGCGGCTTAAGCCGCATCGGGGTGAGACTCAGCACAGTGGGGATTCCATGCCCGCTCCTGATTCGGCTGAAGCCGAAGCCACTTTCTTTTCTGAAGCTGCGCACGCCTCCGCCGCCTCAAACAACCGTCAAACCCTTGCGTGACAACCATCGCTGGCTACATTGAACAGCCCTCCCGTTCCGCTCTCACATGCCTTGCCCCTCCTCCCTCCCAGCCCTGACTTCCTGGCACCTTCCGGCCTTGCTGGATGAAGCTGCTGCATCCCATGGGGAGCGCCCGTTCATCATTGGCAAACAAGAGATCACATACGCGGAAGCGGCGCGGCAGACGCGGGTGATCGCGGGGCGGTTGGCGGAGGCGAAGGTGGGGCGTGGCGACCGTGTGCTGATGGTGTGTCAGAACCGCCTGGAGATGGTGCTGCTGGCGTTTGCGACGTTGCGTTTGGGCGCGGTGTTCGTGATCCTTTCGCCGCAGATGAAGCCGGAGGGGTTTCGCAAGATTTTTGACCAGTGCGAGCCGAAATTGGTCATGCTGGATGCGGGCACGAGTTCGCTGCGCGGAGAGACCGGAAGCACGTCGTTAATCGTGCCGGATGAGGTGGAGGAAACCGTGGAATGGGCGCGGCGTTTTTCGGAATTGCTGGCGGGCGAGCCGTTGGCGGCGGAGTTCCCGGGGATTGACCAGGACCCGGCATTTTTGGTGTTCACCTCGGGCTCCACGGGCACGCCGCGCGGGGTGATCCTGAGCCACGACAATGTGCGCTATGCGACGGCGGGGATTCAGCAGCGCCTGGGCTATGAGGCCACGGACCGCATCGGGGTTTTCCTGCCGCTGTCGTTTGATTATGGGCTGTACCAGTTGTTCCTCGCCGCGCAGGCGGGGGCGGCGGTGTTCCTGGGCCAGCCGGAAATGACGGGGCCGGAGCTGCCTGCGATCCTGGCGGACAACGGCATCACGGTGTTGCCAGGGGTGCCGACGGTGTTCGGCGGGCTGCTCAAGATGTTGTCCTGGCGCAAGCGTCCCCTGCCTGCCTTGCGCATGGCGACGAACACGGGCGATCATTTGCCGCAGGCCTACATCCGCAAGCTGCAAGAGCTGCTGCCAGCGGTGCAGATCTATCCGATGTACGGGCTGACGGAATGCAAGCGTGTGTCGATTTTGCTGCCCGAGGAATATGAGCAGCGGCCTGATTCGGTGGGCCGGGCGCTGGACGGCACGGAGGTCTTCACCGTGGATGCCGAGGGCAACCGCCTGCCGCCCGGCGAGGTGGGCGAGCTGGTGGTGCGCGGGCGCACGCTGGCGCTGGGCTACTGGCGGGCGGATGAGGAGACGGCGAAACGCTACCGGCGCATCGGCCCGGGCCGGGCGCGCACGATGTTCTCCGGCGACCTGTGCAAGGTGGATGCGGAGGGCTTTATCACCTTCCACGGGCGCGGCGATTTCATCATCAAACACAAGGGTCACCGGATGAGTCCTCTCGAAATTGAAGAAGTGGCCTGCCAGATGCCGGGCATCGCAGCGGCGGGCGCGGTGAAGGATGAAACGGGCGGCCTGCTGCATCTGTTTCTGGCGGTGACGCAGGACGAAGTCTCGACCGAAGCCGTGATCGAATGGCTCAATGAACGGCTGGAGCGGGTGAAGGTGCCGGAGCGCATCCACTTCATCCCCGAACTGCCGAAAACCGCGAACCAAAAAGTGGACCGCAAGGCCTTGCGTGCTCTCCTGCCCACCGCCTGATATGTTGCCCGACGTTGCCTTCGCCCAAGACCTGATTTCGCGCCACGGTTCGCCACTCTACGTGTATGATCTCAATGCGGTAGCCGAGCGGGCGCGCGCTTTGAAGGCCGAATTGCCCGACGACGCGCAGGTGTATTACTCCTTCAAGGCGAATCCCCTGCCCGCTCTGGCGCGTGAACTCCGCCTGAATGGCTGTCGCGCCGAGATCACCTCGGAGGGTGAGCTCGCCTCCGCGCTCGAAGCGGGGTTCCCGGCAGCGGAGATGATGTTCGGCGGACCCGGCAAAACGGCGAAAGAGCTAAATGAGATGATTCACGCAGGAATCCGTTTCTTCTCTTGCGAGTCGTTTCCTGATGTCCAAAAAGTGTCCACAGCGGCGAAGTCCGCCGGGGTGGATGTGAACATCCTTCTGCGCGTGAATCCTCCAGATGCGCCCGATGCCCGCATGGCCATGACCGGCATCGAGAGCCAGTTCGGTCTCGATGAAGAGCAATGGATCGAGCAGGCGGTCATTATTCAGGCGGGCTGGCCGCGCGTGACCGTGCGCGGCATCCATGTTTACTTTGGCACCCAGGTGGCGACGCGCGAGGCCTTGGTGGAAAATACCCTGCGCGCCCTGCAATCCGCCGAGCGGCTGGAGGCCGCCACCGGCCTCCAGTTCCAGATCGTCAACGCCGGAGGCGGCTTCCCCTGGCCCTATGCCAGCGATGGCGAGGCCCCCGATTTCACCGGCCTAAAGCAAGGCATTGAGGAGGCGCGCAAGGCCGTTTCGCTCGGCAACCGAGTCGTGCTTTGGTTTGAATCCGGCCGCCATCTCGTCGCGGGTTCCGGCACCCTGCTCACCACCGTGGTCGAGGTGAAACGCTCGCGCGCCAAGCACTTCGTCATCCTCGATACCGGCATCCATCACCTCGGCGGCATGACCGGCCTGGGCCGCATCCCGCGCTTCGCCGTCACCTTCAAAAACCTCACGCCCGAGCCCGGCGACGCTGATGCCCCGCCCTTCGTCGCCGATCTCGTAGGCCCCCTGTGCAGCCCCCTCGACAGCCTGGCCCGCAGCGCAAAATTGCCCAACATGCGCGCAGGGAATCTGCTTGCAGTCCCCAACGTAGGTGCGTATGGCCTCACCGCCAGTTTGATCGGTTTCCTCAGCCATCCCGCCCCTATGGAAGTCGCCTTCCGAGGGGACCAAGTCGTCGAGACATGGCAGTGGAAAACGGGGCACGCCAAGCAATGACGAATGACCAATGTCTAATGACAAACCCCTGCCTGAGTATCGCCTCTACACATTGATCCATTCGACATTCGTCATTAGACATTCGTCATTCTCTTCTCCCCATGTCCCCCCTCCCTCCCTCCGAACTCAAAGCCAAGCTCGAAGAAATCCTGCGCCCCCGCCTTCGGCTGCTGCCAGCGGGCGTGCCCCTGGACTTCAATGAGAAGCTTGCCAAGCTCGGCCTCGACTCCATGGCGGCCATCGATCTGCTCATGGATCTGGAGACCGAAGCCGGTGCCCAGATCCCCGATGAACTGCTCACCGCAGACACCTTCGCCACCGCGCAGAACCTTCTCGATACCATCGAGAAGCTCGCCGCCTAGGCCCTTCTTCCCGCTTCTCTATTGCCATGAAGCTCTCCTATCAGGGTGAAACGGTCGAGGTGTTCACCATGAACCACCGCACCGCCGAACCCTGGAAGGACATCCAGGAAGTGGTGAGCCTCAGTGACAAGCACGGCCTCAGTGGCGTGCTTTATTTTGAAGGCAACGACGTCGCCATCTCCCCCTGGCTCGCCGGTCAGTTCACCTTCACCTCATCGCCCACGATGAGCCCCATCGTGGCCGTGAACCCCGCCTTCATGCACCCCTTCACCGCCGCCAAAATGGTCAGCGGTTTCGCCGTCATGTACGGCCGGCGCACCTATCTGAACATGATCACCGGCACCGCCCTCTCCTACCTGGAGGCGCTCGCCGCCAATCTCTCGCACGACGACCGCTACCTGCGCCTGCAGGAGTACGCCGAGATCATCCGCGCCCTCTTTGAAGCCCAGGGCCAGCCCGTCAGCTACGACGGCCAGTACTACAAGCTCGAGAACGCCAAGCTCGAAGTCCAACTCCCCCGCGAGCTGCACCCCGAATTCTTCATCGCCGGCCAGTCCGAGGGTGCCATCCGCACCGCCAAAGCCATCGACGCCTGCCACATGTGCATGCTCTCCGCCGGGCTCGCCGAGGCCCTCCCCGAAGGCACCAAGGGCATGCACTATGGCGTCCTCGCCCGCCCTACCCAGGAGGAGGCGTGGGAGGCCGCCCAGCAGATCTTCCCCCCCGATCCGCGCGGCCAGCGCGTGCAAGCCATGTCCATGGCCAACACCGACGGTGAGTGGAAGCAAAACCTCTACGCCGCCGCCAAGCAGCCCGCCTCCACCACCGGCTTCTGGATGGAGCCCTTCAAAAACTTCAAGGCCGACCGCCCCTACTTCGTCGGCAGCTACGAGCAGGCCGGTGAACTCTTAGCCAAGCTCGTGCGCAAAGGTGTGAGACGCATCATTATCGACTTCCCCGGCAAGGAAGAAGGCTACGAGCACACGGGGAAAGCCTTCCAGGCCGCGCAGGCGATGCTGGGATAGGCGGGGTGCGGAGTGCGAGGCGTGATGAACTGCGCTTATCTGCCGACCGGGCAATTAAGTCTTAGCCACTTCAAACCGCCCGCTTTTCCAAGACTCAAAGTCATCTAAGATTTCAATATCTGCTCCATCGCAAATGACCCGCGCAAGAGCTTCGAGACAGTTAGAATCAGGATGCCCCTCATCTTGTGCTACGCGGACATTTTCGCTTAGATACCATTCTGGCGACCGGGCGCCGTTCTGAAGCACACTCTTTAAGGTGGCAAGGCATTCAGGATGTGTTTTCCACATATGTGCACAGGCGTAAAACCACAATTCACAAAGGACCGTCTTCACCGGATTCGTCGTAAAACATTGGTCCCATTTATTCTCAGCCTCCTCCCAACGACGACATAAAAATAAAAACTGGCTGCAGTTCCCAATGATACTCGCCTGCTCCGGTCCTTCCTCTAACGCCCTTTTGTAGAAAACTTCTGCCATCCCATAGTCCTTACGTATATGAGTGAGAAAATTAGCGTAGTTATCGAGTATCGCGAAATCATTTGGAGCTACCTCTAACGCGCGTTTAAACATGACTTCCGCCTCATCGAAAGACTTGTAGACGTAACTCAAAAATAGTGCATAACTAGCGAGAAATTTGGCGTCATTAGACCTTCCTTTTAGAGCTAAAATGTAGAACATATTGGCTTCTTCCATTTTCTGCTCACTTAATTTAGAAGCGAGAGTTTGGACTATCCATGATGAAGCAGGCAAAACCTTCGCTAGATATAACCGCAAGGCACGAGCTTCTTTCTCGATGCAAAGCTTTATCAATCCGTCCTCACCGCCAAATACACTTTCAATGGCGTTTGTATCACCACCTAACTTAGGCAGTTGTTTAAGCCAGTGAATCACAGTGTCGATGTTTTTTTTCTCAACGGCCTTCGTTACCTTTTCCCGCACTCCTTCTACGGTCATTCCAAGTATCGACAGCACCTCCCCCTCTATATTGGTATAGGCTTCGTATAAATACCCTCGACTATGGCGGAAAATATGAGGCTCTTCTGTGAGAGCAAGGCGTGGATGATACGGAATCTGTAATGACAGATCAACCTTCTTCCCATAAGCATCTTTTAACACTTTTTTCGCTTCTTTCTCACGGTGTTCGACCAACTCTTCTTCTCCATTTGGCACGGGGCTAAGAATTACACGGAGCTCATGGGGCGTGGCGCCAGATTGCTTTAAAGAGCGCAGGAAAGCTGCAGTACCTTCCTGATTCTGTCTGTTTAGTCCCATCACGACCATGAGATAATCGCCCAAGTCGCGAGTGCAGATACCCGACTCATCGGAGAAGCCGGTGCGGCTATCAATAAAGACAACATCAAATAGACGAGCATTTTGCAGCATTTCCTTGAAAGCGGCAATGAGAGGTTGTCCTACACCATCCTGATAAAGTTGGCCCAGGTGAAGAGCATCAAGCCGTTTTTGGTAAAACTCGTCAAGCTGGCCGACAGGCATGATCCGCAGCAGACCGTCTTCGCTAGTCCGAATTGCC
>JAQGPI010000397.1 GCA_028293175.1 Verrucomicrobiaceae bacterium
GCCCTTGAAGCTGGAGCCGATGATATGGATGTGATCGTTGATGGCAAAGGCAAGCCGTTGCCCAAGCCCGCAAGAGACAGCGTTTCGCCAGATGGCAAACGCACCGCCTTCATCAAAGATGCCAACGTGTACTTGAAGGGCATGGCTTCGGCCCTCACCCAAGATGGTGAAGCGGAAAGTGCGTATCGTGGCATCCATTGGTCGCCTGATTCGCAGGCATTTGTTAGCCTGCGCGTCCGGCAAGGTCAGGAGCACAAGGTGACCATTGTGGAGAGTTCGCCCTCCGATCAGGGGCAGCCAAAGCTAATGGTGCGTGACTACTTGAAGGCAGGTGACCGGCTGCCTGAGCCGCGGCCGGTGCTGTTTGACGCCGCCACTGGTAAGGCCACAGTGATCGACAACGCCTTATTTCCCACGTTCTTCGCGCCATCGGGAGACATTGGCATTCGCTGGTCAACCGAGGGCGATGAGTTCTTCTTTGATTACAATCAGCGCGGCCATCAGTTGTATCGTATCATCGCGGTGAATGCGCGGACGGGTGCGGCACGGGTGGTGGTTGAGGAAACCAGCAAGACCTTCATTGATTACACGCACAAGACGTGGCGGCAGTGGCTGGACAAAACGGGCGAACTGCTGTGGATGAGCGAGCGCGACGGCTGGTGCCATCTGTGGCTGTATGATGTGAAGTCCGGCAAGGCGAGGAAGCGGGTCACACAAGGCAACTGGGTGGTGCGGCAGGTGGAGTGGGTGGATGAGGACAGGCGTCAGGTGTGGTTCATGGCCTCGGGTCTGCGGGCGGGAGAGGACCCCTACCACGAGCATCTGTGCCGGGTGGATTTCGATGGCTCCGGCTTCGTGCGGTTCACGGAAGGTGATGGCAGCCACAAGACGAGTTTTTCGCCGGATCACCGGTTCTCTATTGATACTTGGTCAAGGGCTGACAAGCCGCCCGTGACGGAGCTTCGGCACGGTAATAGCGGCAGGTTAGTAACGGAGTTGGAGCATGCGGATGCCGGGGCCTTGATGGCCGCTGGCTGGAGTTTGCCTGAGCGTTTCGTTGCGAAAGGACGCGATGGAAAGACCGACATTCACGGCATCATCATCAAGCCTTCGAACTATGATCCGACGAAGAAGTATCCGGTGGTGGAGAAGGTGTATGCGGGGCCGCATGGTGCCTTTGCGCCGAAGACTTTTGGCCTTCTGATCAAGGAGCACGAGCTTGCAGAACTGGGCTTCATCATTGTGCAAAGCGACGGCATGGGCACGAATCATCGCGGCAAGGTCTTCCACGATGTTTGTTGGAAGAACCTCAAGGATGCGGGCTTTCCTGATCGCATCGAATGGATCAAGTCGGCAGCCACGACAAGACCTTGGATGGACTTGAAACGCGTGGGCATCTACGGTGGCAGCGCGGGAGGTCAGAGCGCAATGCGAGCGCTGCTGGATCACCACGATTTCTACAGCGTGGCCGTGGCGGACTGCGGCTGCCATGACAACCGCATGGACAAGGTCTGGTGGAATGAGCAGTGGCTGGGCTGGCCAGTGGATGAGAGCTATGCGCGCAATTCCAATGTCGTGGATGCGGCGAAATTGGAAGGCCATCTCATGCTGGCAATGGGTGAACTGGACACCAATGTCGATCCCGCCACGACGATGCAGGTGGCGAATGCGCTGGAGAAGGCGGACAAGGATTTTGATCTGGTGGTGATGACCAACACAGGGCATGGATCATTGGAGACTCCGTATGGCTCGCGTCGCCGAATGGACTTCTTGGTAAGGCATTTGTTAAACGTGGAACCTCGATGGCAGAAATGAAGGTGGATCAACTCAAGCGCTTGTTCGTTGCCGCTACCCTATGGCTTGCGGTTGGCCTGTCATGCCATGCGGAAGACGCGGCGAAGACCCTGTACACGCTGCTGGACCGCGAATGGGAATGGAACATGCAGCAGTGGCCTACGTGGGCCTCATCGCTGGGTGATCGTCGCTGGAATGACCAGTGGGAAGACAACAGCCTGGAGACGCTGGCAGCGCAGCATGAGCATCAGGTGCAACTGATGGCCGAGCTGGGCCGCATCGACCGCAAAGCCTTATCAGAGGCGGATCGATTGAACCTGGACCTGTACAAGCGTGACATGGAATCGCAGATTGAAGGCTGGCAGTTCCACCTGCATCTGATGCCGATCACTCAGCGCGATGGCATTCAACTGGCGGATGAACTTGCGGACTCGCTGCGGTTTGAAACGGTGAAGGATTACGAGGACTGGACGGCGCGCATGCAGCGCTTTCCCAAGCTGATGGCACAGACCATCGCGCTGATGAAGCAGGGCATTGCAGAACGCATCGTGCAGCCCAAGATCGTGATGCAACGGGTGCCGGGACAGATTGACCGGCAGATCAATCCGAAGCCGGAGGAACATCCGTTCTTTAAGCCTTTCACGACCTTTCCTGTGAGCATGGCTGAACCTGTGCGCGAGCGCTTGAAGGCGGCTGCGTTAAAGGCGGTGAAGGAGCAGGTGGTGCCTGCGTACAAGGACTTTAAGGCCTTCTTTGTGACGGAGTATTTGCCCGCGTGCTTCGATGATGTGGGCGCATGGCAGTTGCCGCGCGGCCATGATTGCTATGCGCATCTCGCGCGTAAGTTCACCACTACCACGCTCTCGCCGCAGCGGATTCACGACATAGGCCAGGGCGAGGTGAAGCGCCTGACGGCGGAGATGGAGAAGATCAAGGCGCGCACCGGATTCACCGGCACGCTGGCAGAGTTCTTCCAATTCCTGCGCACGGACAAGCGCTTTTACTGCGCCTCCGAAGCGGATGTCTTGATGCAGTATCAGGCAACGGCGAAACGCATCGACCCTACATTAGTGAAGCTCTTCCACGCCATGCCGCGCATGCCTTACGGCGTGCAGGCAATTCCTGCCAAAGTGGCGCCGGACACCACGGCGGCGTATTATCGCGAGCCCTCGCCGGATGGCTCGCGCGCGGGCACTTTCTTCGTGAATCTCTACAAACCGGAGACGCGGCCCACTTGGGAGATGATGACCCTGGCGCTGCATGAATCGGTGCCCGGCCATCACTTCCAGATCGCCCTGGCACAGGAGCAGGGGGAACTACCGGTATTCCGCAGGCACCTGCATTTCACCGCCTTCATTGAGGGTTGGGCACTATACTGTGAGTCGCTGGGAGATGAATTAGGATTATATGATGATGCTTATGTGAAGATGGGCCAACTCAGCTTTGACATGTGGCGGGCGGTCCGGCTGGTGGTGGACACGGGCATGCACGAGTTCAAATGGAGCCGGGAGAAGTCGATCACCTTCTTCAAGGATCATGCACCGAGGTCCGAGCAGGACATCACGAACGAGGTGGACCGCTACATCGGCTGGCCTGGGCAGGCGCTGGCTTACAAGGTGGGGCAGCTGAAGATCCGAGAGCTACGCACGCGGGCCGAGAAGGCGCTAGGCGATGCCTTCGATGTGAAGGGCTTCCACGACGTGGTGCTGCTAGGCGGTGCATTGCCGCTGGACGTGCTTGAGACTCGGGTGAATGTCTGGATCACTGCCTGCAAGGCGAAGCATTGAGAGCCACTTCGGGAGTTACGGCAGTTTCCAAGGTCCGCACAGGGTTTGATAATCCGCGCGTGGCAGCAGCACGTAGTGCGGCGAGGCGTTGGGATCGAGCCAGCGGATCATGGCTTCCAGATTTTCCTGGGCCATGGTGGTGCAGCCAGCGCTGGGCCTGGTGGGGCCGCGGCGCACGTGGAAGAAGATCGCGCTGCCCTGGCCGGGAACGGCGGGCGGGGGATTGTGGCGGATCTCCAGCATCCACTTGTAGGCATCATCGCCCATGCGCATTTTAGCCTTCTCAAACCACGGCGGAATATTGTTGGGGTCCACCCGCACATGCTGGTTGTAGGCCGGGTTGCGGCTATCATCGATCCACGCATCGTAGGGGCCTACCTTCACATAGGGCCAGGGGGCATTGCCGGGGGGACGCGAGGCATAGCCAAATAACTTGCCGAGTTGGAACACACCTGCCGGTGCACGCCAGTCTTTCTCCACCTTCAAAGGCACGCCGTTGTTAGGCGGGGTAAAAACGCCTCGACCCCAAGCAAGACCGGAACGCCCCAGCAGGACGGGGACGGGCTTCGCAAACAGGGGGGCCCAGGGGGCATTGGCACCGGCGCGCTGGTAACATTGCAATACGGCGGTGCTGGAATTCCAATCCGCTGATTGCGCCACAATCACCTGCCGGACGCTGCCGCCGATTTGCGAAAATCCCGTTTTCGGAGTGGTTAATAGGATGAAAATGCCCAAAAGGATCGCAGAACCCAGCCGAGAAGCATTCCCGCCCTTCCGCCGAGCCCTAGTGAACAGGCCCTTGCAGACCTTTGTGTGAGGGAATTGTTTTTTTGGTTGCATCATTTTGCGATTTTTTGCACCATAGGGCCATCAACCCTGTCGGGTTAATTCGGCTTCAGGTTTTGGGGGTTTTTTTCCTGAAAGTCGTACCGACAGGGTTGCTTTGTTAATGAATGTTTTCTACGCCGAATTCCGGAGAAAGATCCTTACGTTCGAAGTTGAGTCTTGGCGGTGGCTGGGTATCGGCGAGCGATCAGGCCATACAGCAGGAAGGCCAGGCCAATGGCAATCATGAAGGTGCTGAAGAACTGGCCTTTGGTAAGCCCCAGGATCATGGTGGAGCCGGAGTCAGGTTCACGTACGTTTTCCAGGGCGATGCGGACGAGGGCATAGAGCAGGAAAAACAGGCCGGTGAGGATGCCATGCGGCAGCCGAGGAAATTTGACCCTGATGGTGTAGAGCACAACAGTGAGGACGAGGCCTTCGCCGAAGGCTTCGTAGAGTTGCGAGGGATGGCGCGGATAGAGCAGGCTGGTGAATTTGTCCATGCTGCCGAAATGCTGACTGTACGCGGTGAGAATATTCGGGCTGTGCTGGGGCATGGGATCGAGGAAGGGGAACTGCTCGCCGTGGTCAGCAAAGTAGCGATTGAGGAAGTCCTGATGATTGACCTCGGTGGGGAATTTCATTGCCCACGGATGGGTGGTGACGCGGCCAAAGAGCTCGCCATTGATGAAATTCGCAATGCGGCCAGTGAGCAGCCCCAGCGGCGCGCCGCAGACGATGGTATCGCCGATGCCCACCCAGGAAATCTTGTGCTTCCGCGCGTAGTAAAGCAGGTAAAGGGCCACGCCCGCGATGCCGCCATGGCTGGCCATGCCACCATCGGAGATGCGGAAAAAAATCAGCGGGTGGTGGATGAACTCCTGGAAACTGTAGAGCAGCATGTAGCCAAGCCGTCCGCCGAGCACGACGCCAAACAAGGCAGTGCCCGTGATCAGATCCGCCACTGAATCCGGCTTGATCTCCGAGTACCCACGCTTCGCAAGGCTGTGCATGACGAGGTAGCAAAAGTAGAAGCCCAGCACGTACGCCAGCCCATACCAATGAATGCCGATTCTTTCCGTGAAGCGAATGAGGTCCGGCGAGAGGTTGTGAACGTAAATGGCGAGCATGCAGGATGAGGTGAGCGGGCGCAGACTAGAACAGCCGTTTCCATGTGGCAACCGGCGGCGTGGATTGCGGAGCCAGAAGGCATTCGGTTTTCGTCCCGGTTTTATAGAAGCGTTCCTGGGTACTCAACGTAATCATCGCAACAGCTTCTACTCCTCACGATGCAATCCCTCGACTGGTGCCTTGTCGCCGCCTTCTGCCTGTTTCCCGGGTTGTTCATGACACACCGCGGCGGCTGCGAGTGGCTTGAGGAGCAGAAACTGGATAAACAAGGTGTGTTAGCAGACGCGCGAATTGTGGGCCGGTTTACGACGGGCAAAAATCCAGATGGAACGGCTCACTGGGCGACAGTGAATTTTGTGCCGGAAGGTCATGAACGGCTCACCACCAGCATGCATGTTTCCGACACCTACGCCGCCGACCATGAAAACCCCGCAACCTCGCATGTGACCGTCCGCTACTTGCCCGATCACCCAGAGACGGCGGTCATTGAAGGCGAGCGGACCTTCCCTTACCAGGCTGTTGTTGGCCCGGTGCTGGTGGTCGCCGGACTGCTTTGTGGCGGAATGGGCGTGAG
>JAQGPI010000411.1 GCA_028293175.1 Verrucomicrobiaceae bacterium
GCCCTTCTCTTTCTGAAACCCATATCTAGCCCACACGACATCCCGCTCAGGCCCCGGCAGGTGATCACGAACGGCCGTTGTGACCATCGCGCATTGAGCTCGCACTTCGTAGGCGTCCAGCCCGCCGAAGTTGACCGTTCCAGACGCGTCGCCCCGCAGCTGCTTGAGCCAAGATTCCTGTTTCGTAGTGAGGTGTTCAACGGCCTCGATGATCTGGATCAGGGCCATGCGGAGCGCATTCTTCTGCCGCGCCTCCACGGACATGATCAGGAACGAAACGTGAAGGGCCTGCCCGGTGGATCGAAAGATGGCGTCGTTCATTTATCACTCCAGAGATCTCTCCACGTCGCCTTCGTTAGGCCTGTCGACAGCAAAAGCCCGTAGTCATGGCAAACCAATCGATTGCCAATCAATCCGTAATTGCGTTTTTTGAAGTCACACAGGAATTTCGGCATCCGGTCTGGATAGTGGCGGTCAAGCGCCGGTTTGGTTTTCTCCATGATTAGAATTGACCCTGAGTGACTAATCCATCGGCATGGGGCAAACCACTTTTCATACATCGTGCCCCTGACGTTTTGCCACGTCTCCCACTCGATTACGTTCTGAAAATGCGTTACGGAGTCCTCAACCTTAATCACGCAATCTTCAAGAATCGGGCAATCCCACACCACTCGGCTCATACCACTGCCGATTTTTTCCCCCTTGAGCATGTGGAACGCTTCGCTATGGATCACTGCGTTATCGCTCATTTACCCTCCTGATAATCCTTACACCGCTTCCCGTGATGCCTCCGCTTGCCGTTCGGGAGCACCTTCTTGCAAACCGTGTACAGCTGGCCCCATAGCTTCTCGCTGTGTTCGTGACCGCAACCCTTGCAGGTCCGACTCTCCTCCTCGATGAGTACGTCCAGCGGATTCCGGTACTTGTGCTGTTCAAGGATTGTCATGATCGACTGATCCTTGTCATTTCACCGCAGTGCTGGCATTTGGTTCTGCTTCGCTCCTTCAATCGCGACATTTCCTCTTGGTATCGCTTGAAGTGTTCGTGCCAACGCGTCTCCTGATGCGCCAGTTGCTCCAGTACGAACATCGGATTGAGTTTCGCTTTGCACTGGCCGCAGGTAACGTCTGCATTTTTCGCGTCGATCAAATACGGGCCGTTGAAATGGCAGCATCCAGCGTGTTCAACTACTAGAAAACGGTCTTCTGGAACCGGCTTTTTGTATTTAACGCCAAGCTGGACCACCTCAGCCTTTTGATCAGTTTCGATTGGTGGCAAATTCAAGGCTGCCTCCCCATCCGGATCGCCTTCGTGTACTTGCGCTCGCAATCCTTGCACCTGGCGAAGTTCCCAGGCAGGAATAGCCGCGAGAAGTGCACATCGCCTCGACCACAGATCGCATCGGATACTCCATGAGCGTCCTTGCAGCGGAAGTAGTGGGCAGTACCGCCCCCGCCTACCATTGCCCATTGCGGGAACCCCCTGCCCTCAGGCGGCCCGCCGCTCATAAAGCCTGTGTGGATCTTGTCATCAATGAAAAGCACCGGCTGGGCCACGCCGGGCACGATCGGAGTGAGGCGCTTTATCGGCATGGCGGCTCGTTTCGGGTTACCCAGTCCACGGCGGTGATCAGTGCGTCCGCCAACTTCAAACAGGTCCAGACAATCACCGCAGCCGTCAGCAGAACGATTACCCCGAGCGGGACGAACCTCACCGTCATGGTCATCAACCACTCAAGTAGCGCGGCCACGGCGACCAATCCAACGACGTGCAGGGCAACCATAATCCGGAGGAGGATGCGGGGCGGGATCCTCTTCATGCCGGCACCGCTGGTCCCTTGACCCGGCTCAGATACTCTCGGATCTGCCTGGTCTCAACGGCGGATAACTTCAGGACGGTTGTATCGTCACGCACCAGCTGGAGTTCTCCGTTCGACCACAGGGCGCACTGAAACTCGCTGTGCGGCTGATCGACTGGGACCATGTCCACTTTTGGCGGAACAAATGTAGGGATCTCCCTTGGTTCAGCGGGCACTTGGGCGGCGTCCCATTCGGTAGCCTCTTTCTTCCCGCGTGGATCGTGAGGGGCGGAAAACATGTCGCACAGAACCTGCTGGATGATTCGCCCGAACACAGAGGCATCAGGCTCTGTAGTCACCGATTTCTCTATGACTGTTGGAGCCGGAACGGTTGGGGCAGAAGCCGAGACAGATGAGACGATTACCGTTTCAACAGATGGTTTTTCCGTATCAAGCACCTCTTTTCCGGTTCCGCCCTCTTTCGGGCCGAGAAGCCAGTCCGGACCCTCTTTGATCAGCCTGCCGACACTCAGCCCGCCCTGCAGGAAACTGATCGGCGCCTGACCCTGCTTCAAGCCAAGCGCAACATGCATCTTCACGTTTGGAACACGTAGATTCGGCTGCGTCCTGATGAAAGCCACCGCGCGATCGACGTAACCGGGCGGCTTTGCAGCTTTCGCCGCATCCTTGAGAACGGCAATGATCGGCTCAGCCGGCGCAACAGGTGCCACGGGCGCGCCAGCCTGGCCAGCAGTTGGCAGCGATACGCCAGCCAGCGTGAAAGCCACCGCCTTGCGTCCGTTCGGGGCAATTACATCGTGCTTGTCGATTGTCCCGGCATTGATCTCTCGCTGCAGAGCGATCTCGACCGACTCAATGTCTTCGTCCAGTTGATCACAAAGCTGCATCGTCCGAATCCCTGGACTCCGCCGCGCCATGTCCAGCAACCTTTGCTTTTCGATCATTGCGCTACCCTCCCCTCTATGGCTTCTTTGATTTGGTACGTCTGAATCAGGTCTCTCGCATAGCCCGCCGTCATCTCCAGCGTCTCGGCTTTCATCCGGCCCAAACACTCGCGCACCGCCTTGGTGTCAGCCGGGAAGATGGGCATGGCGTATTTCAGCTTGTTGGCGAACTGGCGCAGCGGGTCCAATCCAAGACACCGGCCAGACCGCACCTCGTGCATCGCATAGGCTTCAACAACGCCCTCCAGTGCGGCGGCACTGTCGTAGAGTTCGCCCTCAAGGTCCCGGAACACCGCCTGATCTGCGCCAACAACGTCGATCGTTTCGGTCTGCTCAAGCTGGTCAACGATGGCCACGATGGGATTGAAGACCGCGGCAACCTTCCATGGCTGAGCCTTGAGCTTTACGTCGGCGGGTGGTCGGGAGACATAGCGCTTGGTACGTTTCTTCGGGGCGGGCATCAGATCGCCTCCGCGAGCAGTGCTGGCTGCGGCTTCTTCGACGGCACTGGTTTCTTCCGCTTTGCCGGAGGTAATGGCATGCCGCCTTCAATGGCGCGCGCCAGTGAGAGGATGGCCAGCGCATCAGCATGGTTATCGTCAACGACCTGGTGACCTTTGGCCCTGGCCGTCTCGATCATTGCTTCCTTCTTCGCATTCCCCGCGCCGGTCCAGTGCTTCTTCACCTGGCCCACACCAACCGGGTGGCAAGGAATGCGATTGATCTCGCACCAGTACTGCAGATGAGCCACAAAACCACCGTAGATGTGGGAAGCGAGAACGCCCGCGTGATTCTTCACGTCTTCGTAGTAGACCGCGTGGACCTCGCCCGCCGTCCGTCCGGTCTCGGTCAGGAAGTTACGGAACTTCAGCCACCGCTGCCCGGGCCCGTCATTGCGGACAGCCGCAAACGACTGACTGCCGCTCCGCACTTTCCCGTCCCGAGTGCCCAGCGCCCAGCCTGTGGTGGTTCCGATGTCGATCGCCAGAATGTTCATGCGGCCACCAATTCGGCCACGATTTCAGCGGAAAGCACCTGGAGCCCGAGGGCACTTGC